>DATBHW010000039.1 GCA_036557285.1 Ktedonobacterales bacterium | reverse complement strand
CCCCCCTCTCTGCCTGTCTTCCCTTAACTCTTCGGAATCCAATCAACGTTGGCTTGCAGGCCGCTAAAGAGCGTTTGCAGGTCTTTTTCCGATTCACTGCTGTCAATCACGATATTCGTCTTCGCTTTCGACCCCAGGCAGAGCAGCGTCACGCTGTTCCCCAGGCCAGGCGTGGGAGTGGTTGGCGTCGGAGTCCCTGTGCTGGTGGGCGTGGGGGTAGGAGTCTCGGTAGTCGTGCCGGTGCTGGGTGAACACTGGAACGTCGGCGCGGCCTCGCCGCTGACGGCTGTTTCGGAGAACGCCAGCGAGTTTCCATTGGGCAGCAGATAGCTGACGCCAAAGCTGCTGCCCAGCACTTTATCGTGAATAATGGCCTCGCCAGCGACCAGGCAGCTTCCCTTGGCAAGCGTCTGGGGCAGATACACGGTGAAATCGAGGGCGCTCCTCACCTGCTCCCAGTCCGTCAACGCAGCCGGTGGAGATTGGCTGGCGTCTTGAAAGAGCAGCGTCTGTTTATCGCACCAGTGAAGCTGATTGAGCGGGGTATCAGTGGGCGGGAGCGGTGGGGTGTCGTTACACGCCGCCAGCGCCAGCGGCAAGAGCAAGAGCGCGCCCAGCGCCCGGCCCGACGCTGCGCGGCCAGGCTGATGGCGCGCCAACCAGTTGAGGCAGAAAGCCATACCCATTTTTATCATCATCCAACAATCCTTAGCATAAGACACTATGATTCTGGAAGAAAGACGAATGGAAACCTATCAATGATTCAATTCTGCCCGTCTTGTTCTTCCATTTCAACAACAACATCTTTGCCGGGCGCCAGGGGCAGCGCCTCAAGCTCAAGCGTATCTTGCTCGTCAATAGGCGGAGGCAGCAGCGCGGGCGGCTCCTCCTCTTGAGCAGGCTGCTCTCTCAAAGGGCCACGATAGACCGGCCTGGGCAAGCCTTCGCCGGGTACAGGTTGACCCTTCCGGCTGGTGAGCAGCGCGCCAGAGACAATCACCAGCAGCCCCAGCAGCAGCGCCCCACCCAGCGTACCCACCACCAGCAGAGCGCCCGGAGCGCAAGGAATCGGCGCGCCCTGGCAGACACGCTCGCTGTAGGGCTGATAGAGGCCGGCCAGCCATCCAGGCAGCCGATCATAACTGAGCAGCAGCAGCCCGAACAGGACAACGCAAACGCCCAGCGTCCAGCCGATGAACGCGCGCCTGCGGCGCGATTTGCCGCGATCAAGCAGCGACAGTGCCAGGGTAAGCGCCATCAGCGCGCCCAGCGTCACGCCGAACCAGACCAGCCCCTGTGGCAGAATCTGGAGCGCATCCAGAAACCAGCCGGGGAAGGCAAAACTGCTGGCCCCTGGCGGGACGGGGAAGCTCTGAACATAGACTTCATCATAGAATGGCGCGCTGCTGTGCGACCCCATCGCAAAGAACAGGGCAGAAGTATCTTGCGCCCAACCAAGCTGCTCGACATCGGCAAGCGTCGGGTTGGGAAGCACGCTGTTCAGCGTGAACGCGGGCCAATTCCAGATCACTTCGCCTTGCTGCGCGCTGCTGGCAGCCGCCAGCAGCGCGCTATCGGGGGACCAGGCCAGCGTCGGCCCATTGACAAACATAGAGGCCAGCGCATCCCAGCGGCGGCTCTGCGTATCGAAGACACGCAGTTGAGCATTATCGCCGCCTTTGGTCGGGCCAACCGCTCCCACCGCCAGCCAGCGCCCATCCGGGGAAAAGGCCAGCGCCGCCCCGGAGCCGGAATCAATCAGGTTGGGGCCGACCAACGGAGCCTGCTGGCCGAGCGAGAACAAAAAGAGGCCATCTTCGCTGGATGCTTCATAGCCGGTCAGCGCCGCCAACAACTGCCCATCCGAAGACCAGAAGAGCGAAGGAACAGCCGGAGTATCCACCACCTGAAGCGGCTGCCCCGGCAAAAGATAGCGCGATTCAATCGTAGGAGGCTGGTCCGGCGCGCCCAGCGCCAGCACTTCCAATACCACGCCACGAGACGCCGCCAGCGAAAGCGCCAGCCGCGCGCCATCAGGCGACCAGGCCAGCGCCATGACCGGGCAGACGCTGGCGCCTTTGATCGTCGTCAGGGGGATGCCATCCAGCAAATCCTGCTCAGCGCCCTCGACCAGATCGGGAAGACTGGTATCAATCCTCACCACAGAGCAGGTAGCGCCAGACTCAGAAACACCCAGGCGCAGCGCCGTTAAAAAGCGGCTGTCCGGCGACCAGGCGACTGGCGCGCTCTCATCGAGCAGCGCCAGGGGTGGATGGTCCACATCAATCAGTGATTGTACCAGCGCCATATGGGCATCTGCGCCGATCAATCCACAGGCAAAAGCGTGATCATCCGGGGCCACCGCCACCTGAGCGCAGTTCGGCCCGTTGGTCAGCGACTTAAAACGCTGATCGGCAGCCGCCGGATCACTCAGGCCCACGTTGGCCCCATCCCACAGCAGCAAACGCGCAGTGGGAGCCTGCGCAGTGGGGGGCAGCCACCAGAAATGCAGCGCGCTCTGGCCGCCCTGGGCAACGGCCCGATGCAGGCCAGGGCCATCCAGTGTCAGATGCAGCGGCTTGCCGCAGCCAGCCAGCATCAGCGCGAACAGCGCCACCCACAGACCCCAAGCCTGACGAAAAGCCCGGTGACGATGAGAACGATCAGCGCGGTTGAGGGGGTTCATCCGCACGCGCCGGAGCGCCCGCAGGCTCCGCATCTCATATATACCCCACGATAGCAAGGATATGACCACCCGGCTCCAGACGCTCGACCCGCCGGGCCTTTCTACCCGCTCCACACGCTGCCATTGTACAGCTTCTTGCACAAGAGGACAAGAGCCTGCCTCACTTGTAGCGCCGCCTTCCAGGCGGCAGGGGGGCTGCGGGGGCGTGGTACCTGTAGCGCCGCCTTCCAGGCGGCAGGGGCTGCGGGGGCGTGGTACCTGTAGCGCCGCCTTCCAGGCGGCCAACGCTGCGCCAGGGCGAGCGTGCGCCCTCCAGGCCACCAGACCAGCGAGCCAACGAGGCGCCGCCATCTCTGGCGGCGCTACAGGCGGGCGCCAGCCCGTCATTATGCTCGCGTGGTGACGCGCTGCCAGGCCATGCGCACCGCCGAGCCATAGATGCGTGGATGCTTGCTCAGCAGCAGACGAATCATGCTGAAGAACCCGCTGTCCATCCCGATAATCGGCGTTTCCAGCAGCGTCCGCTGCAACACCTGATGACCCTCCGACGTGCCAAAGAGGCCATAGAACGCCGTCAGGTCCGTATTGGAGCCAATGCGATCCAACGCCCAGCGCAGCCAATCTTCAATCTGAAGGTAATGGCCTAATCGTCCGGCGTGCGGCAGATCGCGCAGATAGTTCTTGACCGAGCCAGGCACACCGTTGAGGATTTCATTTGCCACCGCCTGCGCCGCCAGCCGCCCGCTGATGAGCGCGGGATAGATGCCTCCGCCGGTGGCCGCGCCACACAGCCCGGCGGCATCCCCCAGCAGCAGCGCCCGGCCTCTGGCGTCGTCCCGATAGACGCGCCGCAGCCGCCCACCAACCGGAATCGTCCCGCCCTTGCGCTTGACGACACGCATCTGGCTCATATCAATCTGCTCGCCAAAGAGCGTTTGCGCCACGCGCAGCGATTCGGTGGGGTTGAACTTGCGCAGATGCCCGGCCACGCCCAGCGCGGCGAGGTCGCCATGCGGCGCGAGCCACAGACAATAGCCGGGGGCCAGATCGTGATTCATAATCAGAAAGAACGTTTCTCGATCAACCGGCACGCCCTCCACCAGCCATTCCGCGCCCGCCAGGAAGTGGGTGTTCTGGTCCAGCCCCAGGCGCTGCGCTACTGTCGAGCGCGGGCCATCCGCGCCAACCAGCAAGCGCGCCCGCGCCGTCTCGCGGGTTCCAGGCGTGACGCCCTTTGCCTCGTGTTCAGGTAGCGCGCCAAACGTCACCTGCATCAGCCCATCCTCGTCGCGGCTCGCATCCAGAAAGGCCGCGCCGGAGCGAATCGTCGCGCCGCGCGCCTGGGCCTCTTCGGCCATCCAGCGCAGCATCCCCGTCACATCCACCATATAAAAGCGATAGGCCGAGGCGCTAATCTCAATCGGCTCCGCGCGGTTGGGGGCGCGCAGGCTCACCCGGCGCACCGAGTTCATCAAATAGCGCGCGGGTACATCAGTCACATCCAGCACATCGCTGAAGAGCACACCTGTCGTGCGCACAACGCCGCCAATCTCGGCATCCTTCTCTAGCGCCAGCACGCGCAGCCCGCGCGCCGCCGCCACGCTGGCGAAGCTCAGGCCCGCAAAGCTTGCCCCCACGACAATCACATCGTATACGTCACCCTTCTGGCCGACAGTCAACGGCATCAACGGCTCCCTTTCTTCTCAGGTCCACTCAGGCGCACAATCGCCTTGTTGGACCTTTATTTTACACGAGCCGGGCCGATGAGCGAAAGAGCGTTTCTTGACAAACCCGCGCTGGCCGCGTTCATCTCCCTGGTATGGCCTTTGCAGACCATCGTATCTTTGTTGTCTATGAGTCTGTTGTCAGCAAAGAAAGGGCCGCACCCATGCACACCATCAAAGAGATTACGTCATTCGAGATACCAGCGGGGAAGGACGAGGAGTTTCTGAAAGGATGGAACGAAATCGCCGAGCAGATGCGGCGCGCCCCAGGCGCTCTGTCAATCCACCTGCACGAAAGTCTGGACCCATCGGCAAAGTTTCGCTTTGTGGCGGTCACTCAATGGGAATCGTCGCTGCTCTATGAAGCGACCAGGGACCAGGCGACCAGAGCCTTTGAGGCGCTGCGCCGGAAGATGCCCTTCGCCGCCTACCCGGCGCTCTATCGCCTGGTTGTCGCCTCGGCAGCGACTCCGCCCCCACTCGCAGCCTTCCCGGTAGTCGGATAGCCGCCGATACCCACCTACAGCGTTGGCTTCCAGGCGGCCAGCACTCAACATTAGAGATCGGGAAGCTGCCAGTCAATCTCTGGCTTGCCATTGGCGCACAAGGCCGCGTTGATCTTCGAGAAGGGCTTGCTGCCAAAGAACCCGTTGCGCGCCGAAAGCGGCGACGGATGCGCGGACTGGATGATCGTGTGCCTGCTGGTATCAATCAACGCGGTCTTCTTTTGCGCGTAAGCCCCCCACAGGACAAAGATCACTGGCTCGCTTTTTTCGTTGACCCTACGAATCACGGCATCGGTAAAGGTTTCCCAGCCGTGATTTTTGTGGGAATTGGCCTGATGCGCCCGAACCGTCAGCACCGCGTTCAGCAGCAAGATGCCCTGTTTCGCCCAGGGAACCAGAGAGCCGTTGTTGGGTACGCGAAAGCCCACATCGTTGCGCAGTTCGACAAACATGTTCGCCAGCGACGGCGGCGGCTTGATGCCTGGGCGCACCGAAAAACAGAGTCCGTGCGCCTGATGATCATCGTGATAGGGATCCTGACCCAGCAGGAACACATTCACCTGCGCGTAGGGAGTCAGCGCCAGGGCTGAAAAAACATCTTCTTCCGGGGGAAAAACGGTCTGCGTGTGGCGTTCCTCGTCCACAAACGCTTGCAGCTTCTTGAAGTAGGGTTTCTCCAATTCATCAGCCAGCAGCGGCTGCCAGCCATCGGGAAGCGGTAACTTCATAGCGCGCTCTTTCTCGAACACTACACAAACGGCCTGGAGCTTTCTCCAAAGTTGAACCCCTGCTGAATGATTCTAACGCAGGCCGCTAAAAGTGGAAAGAGGGCGCGCAAGGCTGGTTCTCCCAAATCTGAGGTGTTGGCAAGCGAGGCGTGTTACTGGCAGCGCCGCCATCTTGGCGGCCAGCGTTGGCCTGCTGGTAGGTTGGCCTGGAGGGCGAACGCTCGCCAGGGCGCAGCGTTAGCCGCCAGGATGGCGGCGCTACAAGTGACCCCCGATAATTGGTGGAACCCGCAAGGCTGATACAGACAACCGCGCCCTGGCGGTATGCCCCAGGGCGCGGTTGTCTGTTAATCGCCAGCGACTTCCGCGCCTGCGGGAACCTGCGCGGCTGGCGGCTGCGCGCTCGCCAGTGTCCCCAACGGCCTCGGCAGAAACTGCCGCGCCTGTCGCACCAGGAACGTACCCAGCCCGAAGATAATCAGCGCGTTGACGGGATGGAACGCAAACAACCATCCCAGGCTGCTGGGGTTAGCCTGAGCAACCTCCGCAAACACATACTGCAAGCCATAGAGGACGAACAGCAGCGCGATCAACCCAACGATCTTGAGCGGGAGCCGCGCGGCCAGGGACAGCAAAAACAGGACAATGATCAGGAGAGAAAACGTGTGGCCCAATTCGATATGTGGCTCAAAGCCCAGCGTGGTGAAGAAGCTGAGGCCGATCAAGAAGAACTGCGCGACCACAGCCAGCATAAACAGCCAGGCGACAACAAGAAAGCCATAGCGCGCGCCCAGGACCAGGGGATGGATGCCCGCGCGCTTTTCTGATGTGGGCTGCATAAAAGGGATAACCTTTCTCGCTCAAACGTCGTCAGCAAGCATCTCTCGCTAACGGAGCAGCCTCGCATCGTTCTATGCCGATGCCCCAAACTGCTTCTCCCCCCAGGATACCCGACGTCCGTGACGAAAGTGTTACGAACCGCGTTACGAACCCCGCCACCAGACGTTCAGGCTGCTCCCCTTGTATACGCTTTATGGTCTGTATGGGTTATAGGTTGGTAGAATCTGTGAAGCCGCCCTTCACAGAATCATTATGGAGACAGCGCACATTCTGTCCCCAACCTATCTATCCTGGAGGTCAGATGACTGCTCACATCACCATTCGTGGCGCTCGGCTGCATAACTTGAAAAATGTCACCCTTACGATCCCCAAGAACCAGTTCGTCGTCCTGACTGGCCTGTCCGGTTCGGGCAAATCCACCCTTGGGTTCGACATCCTGCACAAAGAAGGGCAGCGCCAGTACCTGGAGGCGCTCGGAATGGTTGCCTTTGGAGTGGCGAAGCCCCCGGTTGATGTCATCACCGGGCTTTCCCCATCAATCAGCATAGACCAGCATCTCACCAACCACAGCCCGCGCTCCACAGTTGGCACCACCACCGAAATCTATACCTATCTGCGCGTATTATTTGCTCGCCTGGGACACCGCCCCTGCCCAACCTGTGGAAAAACCGTCCCGCCTTCCTTCGACCCTTCCAACGCGGAATGGGAGAGCGAATCCAGCGCGGACGACGCATCCGCTCCAGAAGAAACTTTTCCCTGCCCACATTGCGGCGCGCCCATTCCAGAGATCGGCATGGCCCATTTTTCCTTTAATAAACCCGCCGGGGCCTGTCCAACCTGCACCGGCTTGGGCAGCACCCATCAGGCCAACATCAAGCGCCTGGTTGACGAGCAAAAGAGCATCCCTGATGGCGCCGTTGCCGGGTGGGACCACCATTTGCACATCAACTACAACATCGCCACCTTGCAGGCAGCCGCTGCGCATTACGGGTTCGCATTCGATTTCTCGCTTCCGGTCAAAGACTATAGCCAGACGCAGCGCGACCTGCTGTTCTTTGGGGTGGACAACCCGCTCTTTCGCCGCCACTTCCCAACTATCGAGCCGCCAACCACCGTCCGCCAGGGACGCTTCGAAGGCATCACCACCAATCTCCTGCGCCGCTACGCTGAACACCTCCACGAACACATCCACGAAGCCGATTACCACGACAAGCTGGAAGAATTCCTCGTCACCCAAACCTGCCCCGACTGTGCTGGCACGCGCCTGCGCCCTGAAAGCCGGGCCGTGACTGTCAACGGGCAGACCATCATCGCCGTCTCGCGCCTGTCGCTTGGCGACCTCGGCGCCTGGCTGGACGCTCTCCCTGCCGTTCTCAGCCCCGATGAAATGATCATCGCCGAACCTATCCTGATTGATCTGAACGAGGGCATCGCGCGGCTGGTCGAAGTCGGCGCCAGTTACCTGACCCTGGAACGCTCGTCGCCCACCCTCTCAGCCGGTGAGGCCCAGCGGCTGCGTCTGGCTTCTTTGCTTGGTTCGGGGTTGAGCGGCGTTCTGTACGTGTTCGACGAGCCAACCATCGGGCTGCACCACCGCGACACCCGCCGCCTGATTGACGTTTTGCGCCGCCTGCGCGATCTTGATAACACCGTCCTCGTCATCGAACACGACCTGGAAATGATCTCCGCCGCAGATTACGTGGTTGACTTCGGCCCAGGCGCGGGCAAACACGGCGGGCAGGTGGTCGCCGCCGGTACACCGGCTGAAATTGCCGAGCAGCCGGGGTCGCTCACCGGAGATTACCTGGCCGGGCGAGCATCCTTCCCTGCCCCACAGCGCCGCCGCGCGCCAACCGACAAAGCCATTACCATACGCGGCGCTCGCCAGCACAATCTCCAGAACATCACTGTGCGCCTACCGCTGGGCTTGCTGGTCGCTGTGACGGGCGTATCCGGGTCTGGCAAATCCTCGCTGGTATTCGACATCCTTGACCGCGCCATCCGCCAGCGCCTCTATGGTTCGAGCGACGCCCCCGGTGAACACGACGCTATCGAAGGCTACGAATATCTCGATAAGATCATCACCATTGATCAGAATCACATCGGGCGCATCCCGCGCTCGAACGCCGCAACCTATTCCGATACGTTTACCCCGATCCGCGAAGCATTTGCCGCTACTCCTGAAGCGCGCCGCCTTGGGTTATCTGCCCGCCACTTCTCGTTCAACGTCCCAGGTGGGCGCTGCGAGCGATGCGAAGGCGTCGGCGCCCTGACCATCAACATGCACTTCCTGCCTGACGTAGAAGTGCGCTGCCCGGCCTGTCACGGACGCCGCTTCACCCGCGAGACGCTGACCGTGCGTTACCGTGATCACGACATTTCCCAGGTACTCGATCTCACCATTGAAGAAGCCTTGACGCTGTTCAAGGATGTTCCCGCTGCCCTCTCCCGCCTCCAGGTGCTATCCGACGTTGGCCTGGGCTATCTCCAGCTTGGGCAACCCGCCACCACACTTTCAGGCGGCGAAGCCCAGCGCGTCAAGCTGGCGAAGGAACTGGGCCGCCGTGTCACTGGTCGCACCCTGTATGTACTCGACGAACCTACCACCGGCCTGCACCTGGCCGATACCGCGCGTTTGCTGGGGGTGCTCCAACGCCTCGTGGATGCAGGCAACACCGTGATAGTCGTGGAGCATAATCTGGAATTGGTAAAGGCAGCCGATTGGGTCATTGACCTTGGGCCGGAAGGCGGCGCGGGGGGCGGCAAACTGATCGCTCAGGGAACTCCCGAACAGATCACCAGAACCCCTGGTTCATACACCGGCCAGAGCTTGAGGGAAATAGTGCAGTAGCATTCAGCTTGATCTTATTAACAAGCAAGCTGAAATATTGTATCCACCGGATGTTTTCTAGCCCTATCTTACCATACTGATCCAGTAGTACACATCGCCCAAACAGGCGATGTTTTTTTGTCTGGCTTAGAGTATGGTTTCCCCAGGAGATCGAGAGGGGACTTGACGGTTAGCATGTCCAGGCATACTAACCCCCATTCAGGTTATTGATGGTTAGCATGTCCAGGTATGCTAACCCCCATTCAGGTTATTGACGGTTAGCACATTGGTGTAACAGGAGAATCAGCCATGACCACACCCGGCCCACAGGCCAGCCTGCCCTCGAAAGCCATCAACTGGCGGCAGCACCTCGATCTGCTGGTCACGTATCTGCGCCCGCAGTGGCCTGAAGTCTTGCTGATGACAATCTTACTCCTCGCCAGCATTGGCCTGGAGCTAGTTGGCCCGCAAGTCCTGCGCGCCTTCATTGATAGCGCCCGCAGCGGCGGCAGCCTGGCGACACTGAGCGGCGCGGCTTTGCTTTTTCTCAGCGCAATGCTCGGCGCGCAGCTAATCTCCGGCCTCGCGGGCTATTTCAGCGAAGATGTCGGCTGGACAGCCACCAACCGCCTGCGCTCCGATCTGGCCTTGCACTGCCTGACGCTCGACCTCAGTTTTCACCAGAACCACACGCCCGGCGAACTCATGGAGCGCGTAGATGGCGATGTTGCCACGCTCGCGGAGGTCTTTTCGCAAGTGGTCATCAACGTGCTGGGGAGAGGCGCGCTGCTGGCGGGCGTCCTGGTTCTGGTGGCGCGGGAAGACGCGCGCATCGGTCTGGCGCTGGCGGTCTATGGCGCGCTACTCATACCCATCTTGCGCCGGGTCCAGCGTCTGGCGATTCCGGTCTACAAGGCGGCGCGCCAGGTGACGGCTGAAATGAGCGGCTTCTGGGGCGAACATCTCGGCGGGCTGGAAGACCTCGTTTCCAGCGGCGCTGCCGCCTACGCGCTGCGCCGTTACTTCGCCCTCCAGCGCCGCCTACATCGCGCGCTGGTGCGCACCCAATTGTTCTTCGCCCTTTCAGTCAGCGCGAGCATGCTGCTCACCACGCTTGGCACAGCATTGACGCTGGCGCTGAGCGCCTTCCTATTCTTCCAGCACTCAATGACGCTTGGTACCGTCTTTTTGCTCTACAGCTACACCGCTCTGCTGACCAGCAATGTGCTGGAAATCAACGTCCAGGCAGATTCGCTGCAACGGGCAAGGGCCGGGCTGGAGCGCATCGCGGAACTCTCTCGCACACCACTCCGCCTGCAAGACGGGCCAGGCGTCAGTTTCCCTGAAGGACCGCTGGCGCTGGCGTTTCAGGATGTCTCGTTTCGCTACGCTCCCGATCAGCCGGTACTCACGCGGGTCTCATTTCAGCTTGCGCCAGGGCAGGTCTTGGGGCTGCTGGGGCACACCGGCAGCGGCAAAACGACGATCACGCGCCTGCTCTTTCGCTTTTACGATCCCGACAGCGGCGCTGTCTTGCTGAGTGGGCAGAATATTCGCCTGGCGCGCCTGGCCGATCTGCGGCGGCGCATCGGCATGGTCACCCAGGACGTGCAGGTGTTCCAGGGAACGGTGCGCGATAACCTGACCTTTTTCGACGCCAGCATCCCCGATGCCCGGCTGATACAGGCTATCGAAACGTTGGGGCTGGGCGAATGGTTCGCCCGGCTGCCGCGTGGGCTGGATACCACGTCTGGCCCCGATGGCGGCTTTTCGGCGGGCGAAGCCCAACTTCTGGCCTTCTGCCGCGTCTTGCTGCAAGACCCCCAGGTCATCATCTTAGATGAGGCGTCGTCGCGCCTCGACCCGGCCACCGAGCGCCTGATCGCGCAGGCCACCGCCAGCCTGCTCGCCAATCGGACCGGCCTTATCATCGCGCATCGGCTGGCAACCGTCGAGCGCGTGGATCGCATCCTGATCTTGGAAACAGGCCGCGTCGTAGAAGAAGGGCCACGCGCCGCGCTGGCGGCTGATCCTGGCACGCGCTACGCGCGCCTGCTGCGTACCGCTGATCGAGAGGAGCTGTTAGCGTGAAGACCTGGCACGTGTTCTGGCGATTGGTGCGCTTCTCGCCCTGGTCCTATTTGCTCACCTTCCTCTTGCAGTTTCCTCGCCAGTTGATCTGGCTGGCCCCTGGTCTGGTGCTGCAACAGGTCTTTGATCGGCTGAGCGGTGCGCCTGCTGGCAGCGGCAGTGCCGGGCTTGATGCGGGCTTCTGGCGCCTGCTCGCGCTCTTTGTCGCCGTGGCGATTGGGCGCATCGCCGCCGTAACAGGTACGGTAGTGACCCAACGCTTCCCCATGAACAGCAGCGCCACGCTGCTCAGAAAAAACCTCTTCGCGCGCCTCCTCCAGCGCCCCGGCGCGCTCCCGCTGCCCGCCGCTCCTGGCGATCTGGCGAATCGGCTCCACGAAGATATTTATGGTGAATATGCCAGCGCGGGCATCGCCTGGACGCTGGCTCAGATCATCGCTATGGTCGGGCTGGGAACGATGGCAGTAGTCGCACTGGTCATCATGGCCCGCATCAACCTGCTCGTCACGCTCGCGGCGGTCTTGCCGCTGCTGCTCATCAGCGTGGGCGTCCATCTGGCCGGGCGGCGCGTCGAAGGCTTTCGCCGAGCCAGCCGCGAAGCAACAGGCGGTGTCAGCGCCGCGCTGGGCGAGATGTTTGGCGCGGCGCAGGCCATCCAGATCGCCGGGGCCGCGCGCCGCGTCGTCGCCCATCTGACCAGCCTGAGTGCGACAAGGCGCAGGGCCGCGCTGCGCGAAAACCTGTTCAGCGCGCTCTGCCTGAACCTCTTCAGCGCCAGCGCCGCCAATATTGGCGTGGGCCTGGTCTTGCTGCTGGCGGGCCAGGCGCTGCGCGCGGGCAGCTTCACTGTCGGCGATTTTGCCCTGTTCGTCTCCTATCTTCCCCTCATCTCGCTGAGCGTCGAAGAACTCGCGGTGACGCTTGGCATGTATCAGCAGGCAAAAGTGGCTCACGAGCGGCTGCTGCCGCTGCTGGACGGCGCAGCGCCTTCGGCCCTGGTCGAGTATGGGCCAATCTATCAGCGCGGCCCGCTGCCCACTTTGCCGCCCATCCTCAAAACAGCGACAGACCGGCTGGAGCGGCTGGACGTGACCGATTTAACCTATCGCCATCCCGCCAGCGGGCGCGGCATCGAGGGCATAGCCCTGCGGGTCAAGCGCGGGCAGATGGTCGTCATCACCGGGCGCGTCGGCGCGGGCAAAACGACACTGTTGCGCGCCCTGCTGGGTCTGCTGCCCAAAGAGCGCGGCGACATCCGCTGGAACGGCGCGCTGGTGAGCGATCCAGCCCGCTTTTTTACGCCGCCGCGCTGCGCCTATACCGCGCAGACGCCGACGCTCTTCAGCGACACGCTGCGCAACAATATCCTGCTCGGCCTGCCGGAGCAGCCGGGCGATCTGGATGCCGCGCTGCGCCTGGCCGCGCTGGAGCGCGACGTGGAGACGTTCGATCAGGGTCTGGAAACGCTCATTGGCCCCAGCGGCGTCAGGCTCTCCGGCGGCCAGGCGCAGCGCACCGCCGCCGCCCGTATGTTTGCGCGAACGCCGGAACTGCTGGTCTTCGACGACCTCTCCAGCGCGCTGGACGTGGAGACTGAGCAGACCCTCTGGGAGCGCCTGTTCGCCGCAGCCATCCCGCCAGCGGGCCAGCAGAGCGCCGAATCAGTCCAGGCCCGAACCTGCCTGGTGGTCTCCCACCGGCACGCGGTCTTGCGCCGCGCCGACTCTATTATGGTCCTCAAGGACGGCCAGATCGAGGCTGAAGGGTGCTTAGATGATCTGCTGGCCCGCTGCGAAGAGATGCAGCGCCTGTGGGTGGGCGATCTGTGAAGCACAGCCCGCGTGTACCGCCGCCGTCTCGGCGGCCTCTTGCGTGTACCGCCGCCTTCCAGGCGGCTGGTGGCCGGGCTGCGGGGCGCCTGTACCGCCGCCGTCCCTGGCGGCGCAGCGCTGCGCCAGCACGAACGTTGCCCTCTACAGTCCCACGTCCCGGCAGTCCACCGATTCGCCGCCAGGGACGGCGGCGGTACAGGCGGCGGCTACAGCGCGACAAACACCCGCGCCACCTGCGCCAGCGCCAGGCTTTCGTCGCCAAGCTGGCGCTCCAGTTCCTGATAAACCTGCCCGACGCGCCGCCCCTGGCGCAGCAAGAACACGCCGCGCACCACGCGGTTGAGCAGGTCAAGCGGCGTCGCCATGCTGCGCAGGCCCGCCTCCAGTTCGGTGTGGAATATCAAGAGCAAGCCGCGCGGCTGCTGCTGCGCGATCTTCTCCGCCGCGAGCGGCCACCAGGATTGTAACTGCTCGGCGGGGTCGGCGCCAACGTCGCCCACGCTCCAGGGCGGGCGCTTCGCTGCTGCCGCCAGCAGCCGCTGCATATGATACTCGCGCCCCGCAGCGGGCAGCCCTGCCAGCAGCAGCGCCGCCTCGAAGCGAGCGCCAGAGAGCGGCGTCTGCCTCCGGCTGGCATTGCCAGCGGCAGCGGGCGCAGCAAAGCGCGGGGCTGAAAACGACGAGGGCGAGCCAGAGAAAGCCGAACGAAACGCAGACCGTTTGGACCCAAAGAGACGCATGGACCTGCTCCTTTCGCGCAAAGCGCGTGGCGTTGAACGCGAAAACGGCTCTCGCCTGGAGACGCGCGAGCGTCGAACATGGCCGCCCGATATATCCTATCGGACGCCCATTCCAGGAGAGAGCCGCCGAGCAGTTTTTGGCTTTTTGAGCGTACAATACCACTCAGCCTCACTCCTGGTATGATCAGGGCTGGGGCGAGTGGCGCGCCGGTGTTTCTTCACCGGCTGCGCCATGCCATTCGCGTTATTCAGTTGTCTATTCCGCGAGACAACTCCTACAAACACACAACACAGGGAAGCGATGAAAGTAGTATACCGTCTCTCATTCGACCTGTCAAGGGGTGTAGACAAAAGTAATTCCAATACACATGAGGTGTTGGCAGGCAAGATGTGTCACTTGTAGCGCCGCCTTCCAGGCGGCCAACGATTCGCCAGAGCGAGCGTCCGCCCTCCAGGCCAACGTCCCGGCAGGCCAGCGTTGAGCCGCCGGGAAGGCGGCGCTACAAGTGGGCGCCGCCTTCCAGGCGGCAGGAGAGGGGGGCTGAGGAGGCGTGTAGCGCCGCCTTCCAGGCGGC
>DATBHW010000038.1 GCA_036557285.1 Ktedonobacterales bacterium | reverse complement strand
GCGTAGGACCAGGAAATCGGGAACGTGTCTCGGGGCGATAGTCCGCCCCTGCTGGTTCTGGTACCGCAGGTGCAAGCGCGTGGGCTGGCCGTAGAGTTCGAGGACGGCGGGATCATGTTCCAGCAGATAGATTGCCGCGAGCTCCAGGGTATGGCTTTCAAAGGGAATGCGCCGGCCCTCCATCTTGCGGCTGGGATAGCTCCCGTGGACGTTATGCCCCCGCCCTTGCACCGGGCGTGCGGGAGGCGACATGCGCAGGGTGTGAAGCACCTCCCGCGTCGCGGCACTGAGCTGGAGGTGGCGGCACCACTGTTGAAATTGGACGGACGTGAGCACCTGCACACCTCCTCGTTGCTCCACCACGAGCGCGAGATGCGTCTTGGTCACGATGGTCTCAGCCTACGGGGAGTTCCAGCAGCCTCCCTGCCGGTGAACAGTATAGCAGGGGGGGAGGACAAAAAGCAACCCACTCCAAACCATATCCTGTCCGCTTTAAAGCATATACGAGATGGAAATGCCAACAGCATCGCAGCGGTGTTCCTACCAGTTGCTCCTGCGGCACACAGCACACCTGCGGACCAGATATGCGGCAGAGAGCGGCAGCAGAGGACAGGATATGGGTAAACATGTGTATTGATCGATTGCCATGAGACCAGGAAATAGCATCGAAGCCGGTCAGCTTATGTGGCAAAAGGATGGATAGGATATGGTGTAATGCACAGCAGGTCTGCCGTTTGGCATGCCGAGTGCATCTCCTTTCTTAAGACCGAGGAAAGGAGGAGCGTTATGCCACGATGGATTTTCCCAGTGTCCGGAGTCGTGCTCGGAGCCTTTGGAGCCGCCTGGCTCTTTCTCACGAAGCAAGGTGCCAATGCGCGCCAGCAGTTCATGAAACAAGGGCGCCTCATGCGGAAGCAGGGGGAACGGACCTTTAATCAGATGAGTCACCGGGTCCAGGGAGGGACCCAAGACCTGCTCGCCCAAGGCCGACGCCTCGTGGGCAAGGTCACCAGGGAGCTGCCTCGCTGAAGCTAGGTAGGCTCGTCTGGCAGCGCACCCTAGCCACGGCTGGGCTGCGCTGCCAGTCAGGAGGCACCAATGCGGGAGTGGGAATCTGAGTTCCTTGGGAAACCGATCCAGGACCTGTGTGGTACTCTCACGACGCTCCGCCGCGCGGGTGCGACGCGACTGAAGCGGGTCAGGCGGGCTGTGCGCTGGTTCGTGCGCGGCGTCATCGTCGGAGCCGTCTGGGCGATGCTGTTTGCCCCCCAGTCAGGCGCAGCAACGCGACAAGCGGTCGGCAAGCTCCTGCATCCGCTCATAGAGATCGGCATCTCCTTGCGCGCCTGGCGGAGATGCCAGCAGTATGTCCACCACGATGCGTTGGCGGCAAGACGCGCGGGAGGCGAGGACTGAACCGACCCCGAGGAGTGACGGGCGGGAGGGCGTTGAGTCTTCGCTGCCCAGGAGCAGCCAGCAAGAAGGCTGGACGGGCGAGGAGGCATTCGCTCGGCCTGCGGTACCAGGCTGACAGGAGCCGTGTCGCCGGGAGTGGTCCAACTGGCTCGCGAGGCGGCAGCCCAGTTCGACCAAAAAGGGAGGAAAGCCATGGCGCTCTCCACACCACAAGCACAGCCATCGCGGCCATCGAACTGGCAGCCTCGACGCACCAGCAGTCCGTCGGGCCAGGCAGCACGCCAGCCCAGCGTGCCGCAGGAGCGCAAAGCGACCTCTCCGGCCAAGCACGCCCTGCAGGCGCTTGCCGCCTTGTGGGCTAAGATCATCAACGATTGGGTCTTCAATCTGGCCGCCATGCTTGCCTATACCCTGCTGATGTCGATCGTGCCCCTGCTGGCGATGTTTTTGAGCTTCTTTGGCCTCTTCCTGGGTGAGTTGGCACCCAGGTCAGAGCAGCAGTTGATCCAGCAGATTGGCGCGGCGATTCCCAGCGGGGGGCAGTTCATCGAGCCTGCGCTGCACCGGCTGGCCGCCAGTTCCGGCGTCTTGGCTCTCATCACTATTCTCCTCAGCGCCTGGTTTGGCTCGCGGCTCTTTGTGACCATCGAACAATGCTTTGGCATCATTTATCGCTTGCCGCCGCGCGGCCTGGTGCGCCAGAACCTCATCGCCCTCTTGATGTTGCTCCTCTTTGTCGTGCTCATGCCGGTGCTGCTAGTCGTTTCGGCAGCGCCATCGTTTCTCTCCACCACCTTTGTGGGCCGGTTCCTGGGCGACTCTCTGGCAGCTCGTGTCTGGCTGGCGCTTGCCACGGGCCTGGCGGGCTTGCTGATCGCCACAGCCCTCTTTCTGGTGATCTATGCGGTCATGCCTAACCGCCCCTTGCGAATCCGCGATGCGTGGAAAGGCGCACTCATCGCTGGAGCGCTGCTGGAAATCTATGTCATTGCGTTTCCATTTTACGCGACGTTTCTCCTGAGGCCAGAGAGCTACGGTGCAACGGCAGGCTTTGCCATGCTGGTGCTGGTCTTTTTCTACTACTTTGGTGTCATTCTGCTGCTGGGGGCCGAAATCAACTCGTTCTGGGTCGGACAACGCCCGACGGCGACCGAGCTGTCAGGCATCCTCTATGAGGTGCAGGTACGCAAGAGCCTGGCGGGCGCCGCTGGGCCCACCGCTGGGCAACCGCAGGAAGACTTACAGGCAGACCCCACTGGTCTGCACTTCACCATGACCCCAGCGCCCCACCGGCCTTCTGCCCCAGCCGAAGCGGCGCTATGGAGCACACAGCATGCCGAGGACGAGGGATGAGCCGTATCCCAGCACCCAGTACAGAGAGGTGCCCAGTGGTGGGGGCAGCGGAGACAGCCAGGCATCGTCACCTGCTTGATGGAGATGGAATAGTTTATCTTGGTGCGTGCTGGTGGTCACGGCCTCTGGAAGAGGCAGGATCACCACCTCATGGACACCCGGCGTGTCCCCTGCTCGTGACCGAGCAGCGAATACCATCGAAGCCATGCCGAAAGGAGATGATCTGATGGCACAGTACCAATCCTCGTATCGGACCCTGACGCTGGAAGCGTGCCTGGAGGAAGTGATCCGCCTGGGAGACCACTATTTCCTGTCTGGTGGTGGGGAGGGGTGGCGGGCAAGCGATCTCCTGGCCTGGCTGGAGCGGAAACATCCCGCTCTCCTCTCCTTGCCAGTCGCGCTGGTCCCCCCAGATGCCACTGGGTATGGAGCGGTCTTTGAAGTGGACCTGGAGGGGGAACCGATCACCGATGCGCCCCTCTATCGGCTTGAGCGGCGCAAGCCCGCGGTGGAGCCGTTCTGAGAGGATGCTCGTCATGCTTCCCACCGACCAGCATCCGGGCCAAGCCCCCGCTCAGGACTTCCTGACGCCCAGCACCGAGGCGCCCCAAGCCGCATCTGGGCGACGTGACGAGTCGACGCGAGCGGCAAGCCCCTGGAGGTGGCTCTTCAGCAAGAGCCACCTCCAGGGGCAGCTGGCGCGCATCCACGGGGCGGACGGGATATGGCTGATGATCGGAACCCTGCTGATCGCGCTGGGCGGCCTCACCTTTTTCCATTATCTTGCCGTCGCAGAGATAGCGGGCGGCTGTTGTGGGGGCGGGCTCCTGGTCCTGGCGGGCGTCATTTTGCTGGTGATCGGGGTCCGGGACCGAGGCGAGTTTTCAGGGTCGAGGGCTCCTGATAAGGGACATCAAGAACCCCTTGAGAAAGGATGAAAGACACATGGACTCCGATGATACGGCTTATGTCTTTGGCGTGCTCCTTGGCTTGTTCCTTGGCACCGTGCTGGGCGCTACCGTGGCGTTGCTGGTTGCGCCCAGGGAAGGAGTTGCTACACGCCAGCAGGTGCTCAAAGAGGTCCGCCGCCTCAATGAGCAGGGCGAGGAAACCCTCAGCCAGATCAATCGCCAGGTGCAGCAGCGCTCGACGGTGCCGCTGGCGCTGGCGGCTCAACCTTTCTCCAAGTCCAAGCCGGGCTGGAGGCGCCTGTGGCCGTGGTAAAAGACAACCGCCTTCCGCTTCCCATACTGATGTGGCCTGGTCATGCCGCTCGCACGCTCACAGCAGCAACGTGTGAGCGGCATGACCAGGCCAGGTGCTGGACCCGTCTCCACAGCCAGGCCGTCACGCGGGCCCCTGGAAGTACAGGGACTGGTCCAGCGGCTGCCGACGTGCCCTGCCCCGCTTCCGGTCTGCTGCGCTAGGAACTGGAGACGGGCCGCCTGCGCACCCCATCGTGACGCCAGAAGCCGAACAGCAAATGCACGACCAGCAGCGAGAAGACCGCGCCGATAATGGCCGTCATCAGCGGAATCCCATCGATGTAGTAGTCGCCCTTCCACACCAGCGGGATCAAGGCGAGGAACAGCCCGATCCCAATCAGCGAGATCAGAAAGGCGCCCAGCAGTCCGCCAGGGGTGCCGCGCCAGAGCAGTCGCTCCAGCAGGACCGCAGCCACAATCGAGATGCCCAGGATCAGTAGCAACTGGAGCAGGTCATACGAGATCGCGGGCTTGTCGCCAATCTGGAATGTGAGGATCAGGAACTTGACGCCAGGCCCCCCAATGTTCAGACTCACAAAAAACAAATTGGCCAATGGCAGTGCCATACCGACCTTCCTTCCTGGAGCGACATGCCGCGGGGAGTCAAGCGAGGAGAATTGATGGCCCGCGGCCACCGCCTCCAGCTTGTGGTACGCCTGGGCGCGGGGCATCAGCTCCCGCTGTCCCGGCAGCCAGACGCACGCGATCGTCACAACGTCGCTCCTCCCTCTCCTAAGGACGAAGCACTCCGCATGCCAAAAGCAGGCGAGAAGACGAGCCAGTGAGCAACGGCCTGGCGATCCGATCTCCCCCAACTCATCGCTGCTGCCGCGCTCGTGGGCTCGTGGAGAGCCCTCGCCAATTGGCCTGTGGATGGCAGCGATGGTGGGAAGAGGGCTTCAACAACAGAAGCCAGATGCCTCTGCGAGAGGAGGAAGCGGATGATTGCCACCAGACAGCGGACCACGGATCCGGAAAGGGAGACCGCCAGTGCTCCAGCCGCGCTGGCTGAGCAGACACGCTCAGCCGATGAGCAAGCGATCCTGCAGGATCCGTCGTTTGCGCCCCTCTCCTTAGGCAAGGGCTGGTCCAGATGACACGCCCGTTGTTCCTGGTCTGGAAACACTCTCACCTGCGAAAAATCGGCTCAGCCGCGTTTTTGCTTGTGGTAGTAGACCTGCTCGTGCTCCCTGCCTCGAAAGGAAGCTCTCCATGCCCGTCCGGAACGTGAGCAATTATGGAGGGAACATCACTGGGGCCATCCCCAGCCGGAAGTTAGAGCGGTGACCAGAAATATTGAGCGATATGCTAGACTGGAGGCATGAGAGGAGTGGCTAATTGAGCAGAGGCAAATGTCCGCGCAGTCTGGGATGCGCGAGATAGAGCCGCTGGCGCTGGTTGTAATAATAGACAAAGAGCCGCACCGCACGCCGTAAGGCGTCCAGGGAGCGACTGAAACAGCGGCAGCGGCGCGCTAACCGCTTGAGATACGTGCGCAAGTTGGCATTGAGACTTTCGACGGTGTAGGTTTCTTCCTTGCCTATCGAGACCAGATGCTGGCTGCCTTCAGGCCAGACCACTTCTTGATAGGCGGCATGCCCATCGCTGGTGGAGCGTGTCGCCCTGGGCAAGGTGTCTACCACCGTTTGTAAGGTGACCAGGCTCCGATCCTGGCTGACCTGCTGCCCAACGATCAGCCCGCTGCGGCGGGAGATGGCGACGATGATGTAGACTTCGTTTTTTTCTGCTGGACAAAGGGGTAGCGTTCATCCAGTTCAATCGTTTCACTGGGGGTAGCATCAGTGACGGTAGCAGGCAAGGCATCGGCAGCGCGCGTCACCCAATTGCTGACGCTTTGGTGATGGATGCCCAGGAGGCGTCCAATCGCGCGGAGGCTGGTGCCTTCCAGATAGAGTTGGAGGGCCCGTTTGCGCAGCGCCAGATCGTAGCCTTCCGGTTTGGGGTCAGGGGTGAAATAGCGGCGGCAGGCTTGGCAGCGGTAGCGCTGCGAGCCAGTCCGATTGAGACCGCTCTTGATGACGGACTCGTCCTGGTGGCAAGAGGGGCAAGGTGGCTGTTTCATACGCTGATGGTATCAGTACTCTGCACTTTTCGCCACTGCCGGCATGAGAGCCTATTCTAACGACTTACGCCAACGCATCGTGCGAGCCGTTGACCAAGGGCATCGCCAGGCCGAGATTGCCGCCGCCTTTCAGCTTTCCGTTGCCACTATCAAGCGCTATCTCAAGCAACGCCGGGAGACCGGGTGTGTGAGACACTGGAAGAGTGGCTCATCCTCGCATTAAGTGAGCCTGCCTGCTTATTAGGAGAACAGAGGTGGCGCTGAAAGCAAGGTTGGCCCCACCCGGTGCGCAGTGATGCCGCCCGATTCCAGGGCGACTGCTCGCATGGAGGCGAGCACCCAGCAGCGTTGCCAGGAGCGATCGCTCCTGGTATACTGCTCTCATGGCGCTCATTACTGGAAGGAAGGCAGCCACAGATGCAGCAGCACGTTCAAGAGTTGGTACGTCGGTTTGCTGAGGTGAACGACGCCCTCAGGAGCCTGGTGGAACCCTGTACGACCACGCAGTGGCAAACCCCCTGCGTGGTTGGGGAGTGGTCGGTTGGCGTCACCGTCCACCATATCGCCAACGGCTACGATCAAGAGGGCTGGGTCGCAGCCGTCATTGCCGCGATCCTTGCTGGGCAAAGGCTTCCTCCCCAGCAGGCAGACGGTCCTGCGGGGCAGGATTTTAACGAGTGGCATGCGCACCACTTTGCCACGTATACCCAGGAGGAGACGCTGGCGGTGCTGCGGCACAACGAGGCCGCCGTCTTAGGGCTGATCGAGGGCCTGCAGGACGAAGACCTGGAGAGAACAGCCCCCACTTCATCTGGGAGCGGTCGGGTGAGTCTGCGCCGCATCATCGAGGCGATTCTCATCAACCACGCGCAGGAACATCTCAGGAGCTTGCAGGCGGCTCTGGAGACGGGGTGAAATGAGCGGTGCTGACAACACACGTTGGAAGGCTCCACCAACCACCAGGGATGCGATGGACATGAGCCCATCCCCCTGCCAGCATTGCGCGCTGATCGGAGCGCGTCACAGCGCACCTGGGAGGGAGTGCGATCAGGCAGGGCCACAGGTCTCGCTTCTGCTGGCGGACCAGGAACCATCACGCGCAATAAAGGAAGCGCAGCCGCAGCAGATCAAAGTTGGCGCGCCCGTACATACTCCGCTTGAGCACTTTGAGTTTGTTCACAAAGCCTTCTGTCTGCCCGTTGCTGATCCCTGTTGAGAAGGCCGCTCGAACTGCCGCCTCATCGCGGCGCAAGCCACGAACAAACCCCTTCAGTTCCGGCAGGCGGCTCCGTGCGGCTTGGGTGAGCCAGCCTTCCAGCTCCTCGGCGCGCCGCTGGGCCAGCCCGCCCTGCATTAAGAGTGGGTGCGAAGAGGGCACTGTCAACGATCATCTTCTTGCTGCTCCTCTGCTGCCTCAGCAGCCTCGGCGAGAATCGCTCGTACCTCGTAATAAAAGTTAGTATCCTTGCCCATCGTTTTGGCGATGCGCGAGGCTGGGATGCTCTCCTCAAAATGCAGCCGCAAGACCTCTTGACGCTCGGCCTCGGTATAGGTGGTCTTCTTCTTCTCCTTCTTCTGGGCCAGGTACGCGCGCACATCCGCCGGTTCTATGCGCGCGTGCGCAGGAGAAGAAGGAGAAGAAGAGCCACTCGGCTTCATCGGTAGGGGAGGCAACTGCGCCCCCTCGACGGCTGGCACTGCCGACGTAAACAGGCTGTTCCAGGCACGCTTGGCGCTTTCCCGGTCAGCTTCGACGACGCCAGCGCGAACCCGATCTCGAATGTCGCGTCGGCAGTCCAGCAACACCTCACGAAAGAGCGCGCTGGAGACGTTGGGCAGCGCGATCAGCGAGGCGTAGCGCTGCAAGGTTTGTCCGCTGACCACACAATACCCACGCCCAGCGACACGCAGCGCTCGCAACGCCTCCAGCATTTCCTTGCCACCATAGCCCCAGGTGCGTGCCAGGTTCTCGTTGGCATTGAACAGACAGACCGTGCTGACTGCGCTCTTGCTCACGCCCAGATCGGCGCGCTCCAGTTGCACACTGAAGAGGCCCATGCGAAAATTGAGCTTGCGCCAGTCGGTGAAGCCATGCTCCAGCGCATCGGCTAGCACCGGACAATCGGGTCGCAGCGAGCGCCACTCATCGACGATGAGCAAGAGCGGCGGGAACTGTCGCTCGCCCGCGCGGTAGAGCGCGGCGCGGCGCTCCATCTCTGGGAACAGCACCGCCCCAGCGTAGGCTTCAGTCTCGCCTGGCTCGGCGTAGCAGTGCGGGAAGAAGGCGCGCATCTCACTCGCCACATCGTTGAAGTAGTCCACGACATGCAATTCGCCCGCGTGCATCACCTGCTGGAGCGCCAGGCTGCGCGCCAGGGTTGTCTTGCCCACGCCCTGCGGCCCGATGGTGACCAGGCTGATGATGTCATCCAGCGCGGCCCACAGCGGCACGCTCTTGCCGGTGTCCGGCTCCAGGTACTTGCCCAGCAGGAAATGGTTCGGGCCAATCTCGCGCCGCAGCACCCGGAAGTCCGGCGCAACGGGCAGTGCTGGTCCCTCAGCCTCTGGCCCATCGAGCAGATTGATCTCCGTCTTGCGCGTGCCGGCCTGCTGGCTCCAGGTCCAGACTTGATTGAGCTGTGCCTGCCCTGGCTCATCAAGCATCATGCCAATGGCGTGCTGGGGGATGATCTTCCTCTGATTCCAGAGCGCGGCAGCCTGGGCATGCTGCTGATCGGCAATAGCTTGCTGCTGGTCGGCCTCAGCTCGGGCTTTGGCAACGGCGGCATTGCGCAGTTGCACCTGGGTGATGCCAAGATGGACCAGCCCATACACCCGAAAGCCCAGTACCACCAGGCCCAGGCACACCAGCACCAGGCTCAGCCAGAAGAACACCGACCAGAGCGCGATCACGGCTAGCAAGAGCAGCAGCAAGATGCAGCCGGCTAGCAGCCACTTGCCATACTCGGTCACGAGTATTCCTCACTTTCGTTAGGTGGCAATGGCGCAGCAAAACAAAAACGCCCACAGTCCTAACAGAGAGCGAGCGTAGTAGCAAGGTAATGCTAGAATATACGCTACGGCCTGACCTGTCTTGGACAGGACTGCGCTGTAGCGGCGTCGGGGTGTTAACATCACCCCTGCGCCGTGCCATGTGCAACCTTGCTATCATGGTAGCACCAAGCGTTTAGAACTGTCAAGAGTTATACTAGAATGCTTGTAGCGATGGAGTGCTGTATGAGGTTTGATGAGATGCTGACGACTGGCGAAGCCTCAGCCCTGACAGGAATTAGCTCGTCACAACTAACCAAGCTATGTCGCGCTGGAAAAATCACCTCGTGTCGGCGTGGCCGCGAATGGTTTATCCATCGTGACGATCTCATCGCCTACATGCGAAAGTGGCACCCTGAAATCGAATTGAACCAAGAGCCTAAAGAGATAGACAATGGCTGATATGTTCATTTATGCGCTGGTTGATATGGAGAGCGAGGAGGGGCGCTATGCAGGCATTATTGCTATCCCTCAACGATGGGGAAAGATTCGTCTTTCTGAGGTCCGTTATCGGCAGGAGCCTGAAACTGATGGATATAGTTTCTGCTCTCGCAAGGGCGGCAGATGTTCGCTGTAGGTATGGGCTTCCTATCCTGCTTCCTATGTTTTCTCCAGGAATAGAGCCGCCCCAGCAATGCTCTCTTTTCCTGTGATTGGTAGTAAATATATCTCTTCTTTGAGTCTGATCTATTCTTTTGTAATGAGACTCTATTGCCGTCCTCATCCACTTGTGGAGGACTGTCTGGTCAATTCTACACCCTGCGGAAATCAGTGAGAAAAGTGGCTCATGCTTCAATCAAACTGTGTTTTCCATCCTCACAAGCAATCTCCCAGAGTGGGGATAGAAAGATGACAGCCGGATCAAAGTGCTCAGGAAGCGCAGCAAAGAGAAAGACGGGGGCCCGGTGGATCTGGTGCAAGGCGGTCAGCTCTTGTTCACACCAGTATCTCAATTGTCGCGCGCGCTGGTCGCCAAAAGGCGTGGCAACAGCCCAGGTGAACTGTTCCAGCGGCGTTTCAAACCATTCGTCAAATCCCTGCTCCATCAACGCCACCATGCGTTTGATCTTCTCTTTAAAGGCCTCTTCTTTTTCGGTTTTGCGATCATATTCCAGCCAGAGACATGGCGCTTCTCCAGAAGCAAATTTGATGAGGCCATCAGGGATCACCGGGGCGTCGTGCATCTCGCGCTTGAGGATGAAATCATGCAGCATGGTCTGTATGGTGATAGCAGGATAGAGGGAGGACAGGTGTTTGGCGCAGATCAGAAAGTCATTGACTCCCAGGCAGTGCCGCAGATGGGAAGACTTGACGAACTCGCGCATCTCTGAAGGAAATCGCCAGGCGCTAAAATCAGCACCACGTTCTTTTTCTAGAGCGTGTTATGCACTTTTACGAAGGCAGTTCACGTCCGGGCTAACAGCAATGGATCGCAGTTTGACATGGTTGCTGCAAAGCTTGGTGAAAAGCGAGTCCGCGCAAAAGTGCATAACAGACTCTAGAACGCTTCTTCCCCTGGTAGCAAGCCAATACACGTAGGCCACCCCGCCTACTGGTTTATCGGACAGGGGGGTATCCCGCAGCAGATACTCCAGGTCAACAAAGTGTTTGAGGATGGCCCGGACTTTCTGGTAAGAGCCTGGACCATAGATCTGTAAGGCGATCACTTGCTCAGCCGTGAGAAAAGGAAACTGAGAGAACGCATCTAAAATTCGGATTGCTCGGTCATTCATGGAGGGCATCCTCAGCGCTCTAGACGACTTTTTTTCGGCGTTGCATGGGCGCAGGGGGTGGAGACGAAGGCGAGGGTGGTCGTGTTAGTGGCGGAGGCGGCTCGTCAGGCGGCTCTTGTTGTCGAGAAGCGATCTCTCGTTCAACGTCGCTGCGCAGCTGTAGGTAACCCGCTTGGAGATTTCTCTGCTTGATCTCGTCAACGAGTGCTAGCAAATCCTGCTGGCTGATTCCACCTGCTGGCGGAAGGGTGCTGATGGTGGCTTCGCCCTCGGTTGTTCGCACGCGCGCCCGGAATCTCCCCAACTGCTTGAGTTGATTGGCAATGCGCGCTTCTACCTCCGAGGAAGAGAGTTCCGTTGGAACGGGTTGCACCATCCCATTCCAGTCCTCAACCGGCGCCTCCGCAAGTTCGCGCATCACCTGTTGCAGGAATGCTTCCAGTTCGATCACACGCGTTTCATAGCTGCTGCGCTGGTGTTCAATGATCTGCGCCAGACGGAATTCGTGCTCTATGCGTTTGGTTTCCTCTCGTATTTCCAGGGAAAGAAAGTTGCTATCTTCTTGAAGCTGTATTTTTCCACTGTCTATGGCTCTTGTTACTTTATCAAGATTGCTGATTTGATCACGGATGCGAGACATTATCCAAGGAGAACTCTGGATGAGTTCTTTCTCTAAATAATCGATTCCAGGGTCATTCACATGCTTTTTCACCTCTTCTTCATGCGGAGAACGGTCGTACCAGCCTCCCAGCTTTTCCTCAACATGCTCCACCCGCTTTTTCACCTCTTCCTCGAGCATGGAGGGGCTGTACCAGGTCTCTTCTACTCCTGGCCTGAGGACCCACACATTTAACTTTTCTATCCGAGAGGAGTCGCCGTAGTGGTAAGGATCAATGCTGCTCCAATCTAGTCGCCGCGATAGGTTAGTCTGGTCCTTCTGTTGGGGGGAGAGATGCCGAGGATCAAAGCCACCGCACCTGACACGAGTACGCTGGCGCTGCCACCAGTGCTGATCGCCCACGCTATTTTCAGCATGAAACCACACTTGGTGCGCTTGTAGTTGCTGCCAGAGATAGGAAACCGCAGCGTCCCACGAATAAAAGGGGGGGGAACCATATTTGAAGAGCTTTGTTGGGGTGAGGTCTCGTTCGGCGGCTGCTGGGCCTCCTGTATTTTCACGATAGTGATCCACTACGTTATACAGAGGGTCTGCGGGAGTCCCATCACAATAATAATTAGGTGAACCGATATAGTATATCCAATGTCTCCTCACAATATAGAAGAGGTCTCGCACTGCGGAAACCTCTGCCCGGAGGTAATCTCTCATCACATCTGGGAGTTTCGCTTGCGTGGTCTCGATTTCCTGGAGCCGAGGCAGGAGTTTTTGCTGCCGATAGTCAGGGAAGGCCGCAAGCTTGTGCTGTAATTTCTCGATTCGAGGAGCCAGATCAGAGACATCCACTGTTTCATCTGTCAAGGAAAGGTATTCATCTAATGTATCCAGATACTTTCTTGCTTGAGGGACCATCGCCCGGATAAAGTCATCTAATAACTCATCAGGAAACGGGATGTCATCAGGATTTTGGCCTACTTTTCCGGCAAGCATAGCCTCATAGAACAAGCGATTGAGCGCAGAAAGTGTGTGCTGAAAAAGGGAGGATGGTGGATCACGGAACAGTACTTGCCTAGAAACCATGGGATCATACTCAGCGCGATCCCTCGCCCGTTGATACTCCTGTACCGCTCGTTCCTCTCGTTTTACCTTGTCTACCAGGAGCTTTCCATAACCGTCTATAAACTGCCGGGTGGCATGGCCTGGGTGAGCGCCATGCATGAGCAGAAATTGGATGGGTTCGGAGATCGGCGCTCTTTGCGGTTCATATCTGGGTGGTCCGGGTTGTGGCGAACAGTCAAAGGTAGCGGCAATCTCTTTCGCATTATCAGGACTCACTCGCATGACAACGATATTTGCGGCTGCCTTACAGGTAGCTTTAATGGCTGGGTCGAGTTGTTCCAATACCTGATGAGCAACCGTTAAGGCGATGCCGTATTTGCGCGCTTCAGCAAACAACGTGGCAAAATCCTCGCTGGCAAATCGCTGAAACTCATCCGCATAGAGGTTGAACTTTTGGAAGCGCTGTGACGTCGAATTGCCGCGAGCGTAGACGGCATGAAGCACCTGTGAGATGATGATGCTGCCGACAAGACTCGTCACACTCTCCCACTGCGAATCAAGCCGGATGAGGAGGATTTTTCCTTGGTCCATAATATCGGGCAGACGAACGGTTGGGGTGAGCTGTCCGAAGATATCTTTTAAGGCCGGGCGAAACAAATCATCGAGCTTATTGACCACAGCAGAAACGTCATCGTCGCGGCGCAGCTTACTTTTGCGTTCAAACTGCTCCCAGAACCACTGCACATGCCCATCAGGGACATTGGCAAGCAGGTGCTGGCGAAACGCTCCATCGGAGAGCAGGCGGGGAATTTGCTGAACACTGCTCTGAGGATTATACAGCAGGGTCCGGGTGATATTCAGAAAATACTGGTACATTTGCGGCGTCTTGGGAGTAATATCATAGACCTTCGCCAAGACATGGAGTACCCGCTCAGCAGTGTCTTCTTGCTGCAAGGGATCAGCAGGATTTTCGCAGTGAAAGAGGTTTACTCCGAAGACATAGGTGGGGTCTCGAATATCAAGGAAGATTACATCTTCTGCTAAGCGCCGCTGCATCCGCTCACGCTTTTTCTGCTTGTCTGCGTGCTGACGCTCATACTCCATCCGCTCGATCACGCGCAGGGTCAAGTCATTATTGTTTTCCCCGGTTCTGCGATGAGGTTCCAGCACACAGATACCCAGATCTTGATTGATGTCTTGCAAGATGAGGTTTTCGAGCAAGCCAGATTTGCCGCTGCCGCTCATCCCGATAATGTATAAACCCTCTCGGCGCAAAGCCTGGTTGATGGTAACCGGTTTGCTATCAGCACCATTTCCCAGGGTCGAGTACGTCATCCTGCACCTCTCGTCGGGGATGGATACCAGCCATTATCCTCAACTATAACACAAACAAAGAGCTAGCTGCTATCGTGATCAACCGGGCAGAAATTACAACTGCCAAACGATCTCTCCTCTGTCTACCAACAGACAGATGGAAATATAGGGTGGTTCAGAATTGGGGAAGGGGTACTGTGAAGGAGTAGGAGCGACCGCTGCTGTAGATAGAGAAGATGCTTTAGTAAATGTCTTGCACTAAAACGGAAGAGAACGAACCATAAGGGAACCTATCAAACAGCCAAGACACCTTATCGGCCAAATAGGTAGGACTGTACAATAGATTGTGTAAATGGCAGAATCCGATGATGTGAACACGTGAACGGAGGAAGCCATGCCAATTCGACGCGAACTGATTGATGAATTGCTGCAAGACTATCCCAACCCGCAGGGCATCCTGGCGGAAGATGGCTTGCTGAAGCAACTGACCAAGGCCGTGATCGAGCGCTGCCTGGAAACGGAACTGGATACGCACCTGGGTTATTCCAAACATGCGCGCCAGGGCAACGCCACCGGGAACAAGCGCAATGGACACAGTCAGAAAACCCTCAAAGGCGAGCAGGGACAGGTCGAGATCGAGGTGCCCCGCGACCGCCAAGGCAGCTTCGAACCACAGCTCGTCCAGAAGGGGCAAACCCGGCTGGAGGGCTTTGATGACAAGATTATCGCCCTCTATGCACGCGGCATGACCACGCGCGACATTCAGGCCCAACTGCACGACCTCTACGGGGTGGAAGTCTCAGCCACCCTCATCTCGAACGTGACCGAAGCGGTGCTGGACGAGGTACGCCAGTGGCAAGCGCGCCCACTGGAAGCGCTCTATCCCATTGTCTATTTCGATTGCCTGGTGGTCAAAGTGAGAGAACATCAGCACATCGTCAACAAGTCGGTGTATTTGGCGCTCGGGGTCAACCTGAGCGGTTATAAAGAGTTGTTGGGAATGTGGATCGCCCAGAGCGAAGGGACAAAATTCTGGTTGTCCGTGTTGACCGAACTGCCGAACCGAGGGCTGAAGGATATCTTCATTGCCTGTGTGGATGGTCTCGCCAGCTTCCCGGAAGCCATTGAAGCGGTCTTTCCGCAGACGCGCGTACAACTCTGCATGGTCCATCTGGTGAGAAGCTCGCTGCGGTCTGTCTCCTACAAGCACCTGAAAGAAGTGGCGACGGATCTGAAAGCCATCTATACCACCAGTACCGAAGCAGATGCCGAGCTCCAGTTAGAACTCTTTTCGGAGAAATGGGACACCCGCTATCCCAACATCAGCAAGGCGTGGCGTGCCCACTGGGCGAGAGTCATCCCGTTGTTTGCTTTTCCGGCGGAGATTCGCAAGGTAATCTACACAACCAACGCGATTGAGTCCATGAACATGACCTTGCGCAAGGTGACGCGCCATCACCGCATCTTTCCGTCCGATGAGGCAGTCTTTAAGGTGGTTTATCTACCGATGCGCAATCTAAGCCAGAGGTGGACGATGCCAATCCACGACTGGAAGCCCGCGCTGAACCGCTTTGCGATAGAATTTGGAGAGCGGTTCCCTTAGGCATGATCAACATCCCCACTGGAGAGCAAGAGAGGAAGCGCAGGAGAGGACAACAGGTCAGTGGACAGGGTCCTGGACGGAGACTCTTGAGGTGAAAAGCGGTGATGGGTACTTTTGAACGGCAGGAAGGCAGGGGAAAACCGTGGACAAGATGACCTTCATCAGCACGCTGGAGCAGACACGAGCCCAATGGGAGGCCGCACTCGCACAGATGGACGAGCATCACATGCTCCGGCCGGGGATTCTGGGAAACTGGTCAGTCAAAGACCTGGTCGCCCATGTCAGTTGGTACGAGCGTGAGATGCTGCCCGTCATCCGCCTGCACGTTTTTACCGGCTCCGAATGGTGGACACTGCCCACCGATGAGCGCAATGTGCTGATCTATCAACAGAACAGCCATCGCCCTTTGCAGGAGATCATTCACGAAGGACAGCACTCCTACAGCGATCTGCTCGAAGCCGTTCACAGTCTCAGTGACGAAGACCTCAATGATCCTCGTCGCTTCAGCGATATGCCAGATGACTGGGTCCCTTGGCAGATCTTCGCGGCAAACTCGTCTGAGCACTATCAGGATCACCTGCCCGCGCTGCGCACATGGGTCGCGGACAGGTAGGAGAACTCGCTGGACAGAGAAGCGTACTGTTTACTATGATGGTTGATTTTGAACAGGCTTATCAGCTATTTACACAAACCACTTGACAGACCCAATAGGTCGATCTACCCTGGATTCTCTTACTTTCGCTCAACATTTCTTCTCTTAGTCAGGAATTCTTCCAAGTCAGATGGTTTGACTCGCCAATCAGACCCCAGCTTATACCCCACCAACTCACCTCTTCTCAGCCAAACCCGTACTGTCTCTATATCTACATCCAATTGCTTTGCTATCTCATCAGGGCGGAGAAATTTCTCTTCCATCGTTCCCCTCGTTTTTTCGCATTATACAAAACGACCAAAATTGACGGCAAACAGTCTTGTCTTGATAGCCTATAATGGTATATACTTGCGTTAGGTTGGGCATACTGGTTTACCTGATTCCGCTGTTGACCCAGGAGTGCTTGAACACCCGTCCAGCCTTACCGTTGACGCTTTTGTTATTGTCGGGTATGCTTTGAGGGAGAAATGAAACAGGGGTATTCCTGCTTGGAACAGAGAACACCCCCAGCCCCGCAGGTAAGTCACTACCATGCGATTAACCTCGTTATACCACACCTCGCATGATTTTGACTCGCTTGCTGGTAGAAAGGCAACGTGAGTCACCACGATGTCAGAAACACCTTCCTCTCCATACCCCCAGCCTACCCGTTGTGCGGCTGATCGTTTTTCACGTCTGGATGTTGAGCGGGTATGCCGTGTACTCGTTCGTATCGCCGTGCATCTGCAAGAGGGCCACTATGACGTACTTTCGTCCCAAAAACAAACCCAAACAACAACACGTATCCCTGGGCTGGGGACAGACACAACTAGACACTGAGGCAGGTATAGGTATTTACGCTCGCCAGAGTACGCTTGCTCAGGTCAAAAACTACCGGCAATCAACCGAGATGCAGACAGACGATCTGATAGCCTTTGCCAAGCAATTAGGCTGGAAAGAGGAGGGCATCATCCTCTTTACTCAGGACTTAGCCAAATCAGGAACGCTGCGGATTGACCAGCGCGAAGGGCTGCGCTCACTGATTGAACACATTGAAGCAGGGGAGATCAAAACCGTTCTGGTCTTCCTGGAAGACCGGTTGTTTCGAGACGAGACTGGCATTCAGTACAACGTCTTTATTGATGTCTGCAAACGGCATGGCGTTGTCGTCATAACGCCTCACATGACCTACGATTTTGCCAACCCGTTCCACGTCAAACAATTCCGCTGGAGATGTGAAGAAGCCGCCGATTATTTGCGTGATTATGTCTTTCACCGCTTACACGGCGCGAGAAACCGCATCCTTGAGAGCGGCAAATGGGCAGGTCGCGCTATCCCTATCGGGTATATCGTAGACAGCAGGGAGTCCATCATCGTTGAGGGAAGCGTCGTTCCCAATCCCACGTACCGCAAATTCATTCCTTATGAGCCACACGCGAACATCGTTCGGTGGCTTTTCAAACGATATTGGGAAATAGGGGGCAGGGTGCGCCCGCTGTGCCGGGAATTGTACCAACTGGCGTTTCTCTTTCCAGAGTTTGCGGAAGACGTTGACATCAGTAAGTACCTTTCCTTCTACCAACTCAAGCGGGTGCCAGGAGGCTTCCATCTGTCACGACACGGCTTGACCGGCCTTCTGACCAATGTGGCATACATTGGCTATTGGGTCCATCAAGGCGAAGTCGTCAAAAAAGGCAACCACGAGCCAATTGTTGACGAGGAGCTATTCTGGTATGCGTTTAACCGCCTTTCCCCGTACACCATTACTGGTGAGCGCAACGAGAAGAAAAACGGGTACACTCGATACACCCGGAAAGAGCCGATTCCCGCCCTTTTGAAATACGCCATTTCCTCACGCGAAGGTGGACGGGTGTACGTCACAACGTCAGGGTTGACAGATCAGCCCATTTACGTGATTGAGGAGCGCGGGCAAGACCTTGTTCTCAAATATCACGCAGCAACCCCCTGTAAAGAGATTGACACCCTGTTTGCCAACCGTCTTGTTGAACACTTGAAGCAGACAACGCGGTTTGAACACTACCATGAGTACGGTGAGCAGCTTGTCCAAGAGCGTCACCAGCTTATCAAGTCCATCGATGACCAGTTGGCCGAGATTGACAAGCAGATGGACGGCATTGTGGACAGCCTTTCGCTCCCCCGAATAAAGAAGGCGAAGGAGGATGAGAAACAAACAAGAACGCTGAAACAGAAATTGGCAGAACGATACGCCAAGCTTGAAGAACAGAAAGAGGAACTGGAGAAAAAACGCGCCACCCTGCTCAAAGATGAGACGCCGCAGAAACTCATGGCGTATTATACGCTTGCTGATCGCATCGCAGAGGATTGGGAGAACATCCCCTTTGCAGATCGGCAGGCATTAGCCAATGGATTAGTCAAAGGTGTGTATCTTGATGAGATGACTGCCCACTGGCTGCGGCTTGAAGTTGAATGGCTTGATCCGCAGTGGGGGACAGAACGAACGTACATCTTTCGTTGCAAAAGCGCACATAAGGAGTGGACAGAAGCAGAGAATGACAACATCAAAACACTGTACCCAGACGCACCAAGAGAGGAGCTTTTACAAACGCTACCGCGCCGCACGTGGGCAGGGATCATCATCCAAGCCCGGAAACTAGGAGTCCAGCGCCATAACCTGAAGAGTTTCTGCGACATTCCGCAAACACTCAGTTTGGAAGACATCGCCTTCATGAAAGAGGCGGGTATTGCTGTTGACGAAACATCATGTCACAAATGGGAGAGCGTGGACCCGCCGCGATCATCAGCTTGATCGCCCGGCCATCCGACTCGACATCGCTCGCGTTGATCTCCGGCCTGACCGCCGACCAGATTTCAGACTCGTTGTGGATGATCACGCTCCCTGGCTCCGGCGGATAGCTGTACTGCATGCGCTTGAGTTCCACCGCCCTGGCGTCCGCGCCCAGCAGCTTCACATCCCACAGAAACGCCGTCTTGTACTTATTCAGGCGCACGCGATCCGTCAGCCAGTCCTTATAGCGCCGCAGCCAGGGCAGCAGCGTCGCCAGGTCCGAGCGCCCCCGTTTGGCATTCGAGACCTTATGAATCGCAAACTGCATAACCTCGCGCCCGGCCTCGAACCAGCGCCCATCAGTATCGAACACGCCGCCCGGCACGCCTGCCGCTGGCCCGACGGGCCGCTGATGAAAGCGCAGCGGCCTCTCGATATTATCGGGGTCCGTCTCGATCTCATCAATCGTACTGGGATCGATCTGCCCGATCTTCACGCTGCCATCAATAGGATTGACGAAGAAACGAATGAACTGCTCCCCATACACGCTCAGTTCTGTACACAGATCGTAGATACGCGCGCTCATATGATTATCGGGATCGCGCCAGAACGCATCCAGCACGCGCTGCACGCGCCGATTCGCCGCCGAAACCAGCACCCCGCGCCCCAGCGTAAAGTTCGTAATCGTCTCCACAATCGTATTCGCCAGCGGATTCGCGTTGTACGCCTCGTAACATTCGTTGTGCAGTTCTACATAGACTTCGGGCTGCACATCCTTCAGAGACCAGCCATCGGAAAGACGCCGCCAGAAGAAATCTTCCTGCGTCAGCGGCGGCTCCTGCGCCGCCAGCAGCGCCTGCTCGCGCACCGGCTGCGTCCCCGCGCTCAGCCTCGCTTGCCCGTCCGGCGCATCTACGATTTGCTCATCTTCCACCTGGCTGTCCTCGCCGGAACCAGCCATAAACAACAACACGCGGCGCATGGTCGTTTGCCAGGCCATACCATCCCCCTCTCACATCAACCCCTGCTCAACCGTTCCTGCATGTACCGTCAGCCTCCCGCCAAGTGTGTCCCTACAAAGGATATTCCAGTGGAATGCACACTTCCGCCCAAGGCCAATCCTGGAGGTTGGCCTTCAGTGGGTTTTGTGCCACATATTTGATAATCCGCCAGAGCGCTTCTTCATCACGGATCACATGATCGTAATATTCTCGCTGCCAGAACATCCCCTGGAAGCCGATCAGGCGCTGTATCCGATTGGCAGTAAACGACTTCCAGGAGTGGAGAATCTCCGACAGCGCATAAGGAGCCAGCAGTTGCACCACCACATGGACGTGATTTGGCATAATACACCAGGCAAGAAGCCGATAGCGGATACCATCGAAGTGACGGAGCGCCTGAGCGACTATCTCAGCAACCGCAGGAGTTGCCAGATAACACACTCCCACACCACTATCCAGAAAGCGTTGGATGCGTCTAGAAATAAGCTGGTCCAGACGCGCTTTCTCCACAGTTGAGAGCGTTTGCCCACCTGCAAGCGCCTTTGCCAGCAGCGCTTCGCGTTCAGCCTCGTAGGCCAGAAGCACATGTTGAGGCAGCGCGTCTGCCAGCCGGAAGGTCACAAAATAGGTTGCTGCGTTGCGTTCCCAATGCGGGAGATAGCCACGACTCCGCAAGGAAGCGCCATCTTGATCAGGGGAACCAGCGGGTTGGTCGTCACTCACAAGACAATGCCCTTTCGCCTGTACAGCCATCCCTGGTGGCGAATCGCTGCTCCAGGTGCTTGTACCGCCGCCGTCCCTGGCGGCCAACGCTGGCCCACGCGAACATTGCCCTCTGAAGCCCCACGTTCGCCCTGGCGTTCCGGTGCGCCGCCAGGGATGGCAGCGGTACGCGCGGCTACCAGTTGTAGCCCAGCTTGTTCGCGCGCTGGCGGGCGCGTTCCGCCTCGGCAAACCGGCCCAGACGGGCAAGCAGATTGGCCTTGTTGTGCCAGGCAGGCGCAAAGTTCGCGTCGCAGAGGTTCGCCTGCTCATACGCCGCCAGCGCCCGCAGCGGCTGCCGCAGCGATTCCAGCACAAAGCCCTTGCCGTTATAGGCATCGGCTGAGGTCGGGTCAAGCCTGATCGCCGCGTCATACGCCGCCAGCGCCTCCTCATCCCGCCCAAGCTCGCGCAGCACATCCGCCTTGCACAGCGCGATAGTCCCATCGTCCGGCTCCAGTTCCAGCGCGTGCGCGTAGGCAAAGAGCGCCTCTTGAAAGCGGCCAAGCTCCTGAAGCAGTTCTCCCTGCATAGCGCAAAACTCGGCATTGTCCGGCTCCAGACGCAGCGCCTCCCCATAGGCCGCCAGCGCCTCATCGTCGCGGTCCAGCACCCGCAGCAGATCGCCCCGCGACACGCAGAACTCCGCGTTCCCCGGCTCCAGGTCGCAGGCGCGCTCATAGGCAAAGAGCGCCTCCGTGTGCCGCTCCAGGTTCCAGAGCAGGCTGCCCTTGTGGGCATAGCCCGCCGCCTGTGTCGGGTCCAGCTCGATAGCCCGCTCATACGTCGCCAGCGCCTCTTGATAGCGTTCCTCAAGTGCCAGCGATTCGCCTTCCAGCATCAGGCGCTCGATCTCTTCTGCGCTCATCGTTCTCATCTCCATCCAGAGGCTTCAGCCCTTTCTGGCCGCGCGTCCACCGACGATTATCCTCTGCGGCGCGCCTGCCGCAGCCGCCGGTACGCCGCAAACGCCGCCCGATACCGCCCAGGTGCAAGAGCGTCCTCATCTTGCTTTGACACGCATCGGCATTGTTCGGGGCCAGTTCCAGCGCGCGCTCATAGGCCGCCAGCGCCTCCTCATAGCGTTTCAGGCGCTTCAGCGTATCCCCTTTGCTGCGATAGAGCGTCGCGTTGTTGGGGACCAACTCGATTGCCCGCTCATAAGCAGGCAGCGCCTCCTCATCGCGCCGCATCGCCCGGAGCGCCGCATAGGTATAAATATAGGCATCCGCGTGCTTCGGGTCAAGCGCAATCGCCCGATCACACGTCTCCAGCGCCATTTGATAGCGCCTCAAATGCAGCAGCGCGACAGCCTTGCCCCGCAGGCAGGCGAGATTGCGCGGATCCAGTTCCAGCGCGCGCTCATAGGCCGCCAGCGCGTTCTCATAGCGCCCCAACTCGCGCAGCACCGCGCCTTTCACCTCATACGCATCGGCGTAGTGAGGATCGACATACGTCGCCCATTCCGCCGCTCCCAGCGCCTGCTCGTGGAGCTTTATCCGCAGCAGCACAGTAGCCCTGATCGTATGGGCGCCGGTCCGCTCATTGTCCAGGGCCACGCTGCGGGCCGCCGCTCCCAGCGCCTCCTCATAGCGTTTCAGGCCCAGCAGCGCCAGCCCCTTGCCCGTGTGGGCTGCCGCCAGATTCGCGTCCAGGCGCAGCGCCTGCTCAGCCGCCGCCAGCGCCTCTTCGAAGCGCCTGAGCGCAGCCAGCGCAATCGCCATATTCGAGTGGCTGATCGCCTGCGTCGAGTCCAGCGCCAGCGCCTCCTCGCGCCGCCCAAGACGCAGCAGCGCCGTGCCCTTATTCTGGTAGACCGTCGCGTAAGTCGGATCAAGCTGGATCGCCTGCTCATACGCCGCCAGCGCCTCTTCCCGGCGGTTCAGCCGAACAAGCGCCGCTCCTTTGTTATTCCAGCCCTTCACATACCCCGCGTCCAGTGCCAGCACGCGCTCAGCCGCCCCCAGCGCCTCTTCCGGGCGCTTCAGCCGCAGCAGCGCCACCGCTCGATTCGCGTGCGCGGGGGCCAGCGTCGCATCCAGGCTGATCGCATAGTCTAAGTTTCCCAGCGCCTCCTCATACCAGCCCAGTTCCAGAAACGCCGCGCCCTTTCCCGCATAGGCGGCGGCCATCTTGGGGTCCAGGCCCAGCACGATATAATAGACCTCCAGCGCCTCGCGGGGCCGCTTCAGATAAACCAGCGCCGACGCCTTATTATTCTGCGCCAGCAGCGAGGCCGGGTCCAGTTCCAGCGCCTGCTCTGCCGCCTCCAGCGCCTCCTCATCGCGCCGCAGTTCCCCCAGCGCCGCGCATTTCTGCGCGTGCGCCTCTGCCACCGTAAAATCATGGGCCAGCCCCTGCTCGCAGGCGGCCAGCGCCTCCTCAGCCCGATGCAGTTGCAGCAGCGCCACACTCTTGCAGATAGAAGCGTCCACCAGCGCCGCGTCCAGCGCAATCGCCTGCTCTGCCGCCTCCAGAGCATCAGGAGAGCGTTTCAGCCCGACCAGCGCCTGCCCTTTCAAGGCCAGGACGCGCGCGTTGCTCGCCTCCAGCCCCAACGCCTGCTCGCAGATACCCAGCGCCTGCTCATAATCGCGCCGCTTGATCAGTACCTTGCCTTCGGTGATCAGGCGATCAATCTCTTCAGCACTCAATATGCGCTCAATCCCCTCAAGAACATAAAACTTAGCGGGCGCGGCGGAACCGCCAGAACAGCTTAAAGGCCGCGAACGCTTCCCCATACAGCCCCAGCCGGAAGAGCAGGACCGCTTTGTTGATATAGGGCGCGCGGTGGCCGGGGTTCAGTTGAATGGATCGCTCGATAGCCGCCAGCGCCTCGTCATTCCTCTTGAGAAACACCAGCGCCACAGCCCGATTATTATAGGCGGACGGCAGGTCGGGGTCCAGCGCAATAGCGCGATCACAAGCGGCCAGCGCCTCTACATAGCAATTGAGGCCGATCAACACCAGGCTCAGATTGCTATGAGCGATAGCGTGTCGTGGGTCCAGTTGTATAGCGCGCTGATAGGCGGCCAGCGCCTCTTCCGGGCGGCGCAGGTTGCGCAGCGCCGCCGCTTTATTATTGTGGCTGGTGGCATAGAACGGGTCCAGCGCAATAGCATGCTGCGCCGCCCAGAGCGCCTCCTCGTAGCGCCGCAGGCTCGTGAGCGCCCCACTCTTGCCAGCCGAAGAGCGAATGTGGGATGGGTCCAGCTTGAGCGCGTATTCATATGCCTCCAGCGCCTCTTGCGAGCGTCTGAGCGCCAGCAAGGCGCTGCCGCTGGCGCTGAAGCCATCGGCGTCGCGGGGGTCCAGCACAATGGCGCGCCTGGCAACCTCCAACGCCTCTTGATCGCGGTGCAGACGACTCAGCACAAACGCCTTCTGGCTGTAGACAGGCGCGGCGCTCGCATCCAGCGCCAGGGCGCGCTCGCAGCATTCCAGCGCCTCCTCATAGCGATGCAGACCCTCCAGCGCCGCCGCCTTCAGCGTCCAGGCGCTCACATTATCCGCCTCCAGCGTCACCGCCCAGTTGAAAGCCGCCAGCGCCTCATCGTAGCGCCGCCCCTTGAGCAGGCCGCTGCCCTCAGCGAGCCAGCTTCTTGCATCTTCCTCATTCATACCGCCTCCCTACGGGAAAGGCCAATCTTCCGGCTCCTCTTCATCCTCGCGGGGAATATGGTGCTGCTTTGCCAGCCGCCGCTTCCAGCGCCGATCCTCACGATACGTCTTGAGCGCATCGCGGTAGCGCCCCAGCCGCAGCAGCGCCGCAACATAGCCTTGTTGAGCGCGCCGCCGGTATTCCGCGCTGCCGCCGTACCAGTTCGACGCCATGCGAGCGGCATCATACGCCTGGCACGCCTGTTCATAGCGTTTCAGCGCCATCAGCGCCTGGGCTTTGTGCAGCCCCGTCCCGTTGAGGTCAAAGGGCCGCCCGCCATCCAGCCGCTGGCACACCTCCAAGACCTCTTCATAGCGCCGCAGATGCAGCAGCGCCTCCACCTTCTGCGCATACGTAGCGCGGCTGGGGATTTCAAGCTGCAAGCTTTGCTGGCACAGCGCCAGCGTCTCCTCATAACGCCTCAGCGCCAGCAGCGCCTCCCCCTTGCCGGTGCGCGCCTCGCGCAGCAGCGGCCTCAGACGCAGCGTCTCCTCAAACGCCGCCAGCGCCTCCTCCGGGCGTTTCAGGCGCATCAGCACCTGCGCCTGGTGATACCACGCCAGCACATCCCTGGCGTTCAGCGCCAGCGCCCGCTCGCAGACCGCCAGGCTCTCCTCGTAGCGTTTCAGCTTTGCCAGGCTCTTGCTCTTATTCAGATAAATCCCAGGATTCTTCGGGTCCAGTTCCAGCGCCTGATCATACGCGCTGATGGCATCATCGTAGCGTTTCAGGTGAGAAAAGACATTCCCCTTGCCAAAATGCGAGGCCGCGTCATTCGGCTCCAGGCGCAGCGCCCAGCTATACGCCGCCAGCGCCCGCTCATAACGGCTCAGCCTGCTCAGCGCCTCCGCCTTGTTGCGGTGCGCCAGCGCGTTAGCGCGGTCTAGCTCGATAGCCCGCTCGGCGGTTGCCAGCGCCTCCTTCTCATTCTGAAGCTGCAACAGCACGCTCGACTTCCCAATATAGCTCGGCGCCTGATCCGGATTCAGATAAATCGCCCGCCCATAGGCATAGAGCGCCTCGTCATGCCGCCTGAGCATCGTCAGCGTATTGCCCAGGTTATGATACGCGCTGGCATCGCTGCGGTCCACCTGCACCGCGCGCTCAAAAGCGGCCACCGCCTCCTGTGGGCGCTTCAGACACAACAGCGTAATCCCCTTGCTGCTCCAGACACTGGCCTTCTTCGGATCCAGCGCCAGCGCCCGCTCGAACGCCGCCAGCGCCTCCGTATACTGCTGCTGCTTCAGTAGTTCCTGTCCCTCAGTGATCGCTTGGGTAATCTCTTCGGTATTCATACGGTTCCTGAAAAGGCTGGAGGCTAATACAGCGCCGCGCCGCGCCGCCAGGCTTGCAAATCTTGCAAACATTGTAGCACCTCAGCCCTGGCGTTCCGCGACTCCTCATCCGTCGGGTCCAATTCCAGCGCCCGCCCAAACGACGCCAGCGCCTCCTCATAGCGCCGCAGCCCCGCCAGCGCCAGCCCTTTCTGCGCGTGGACAGGCGCGTATTCCGGCTCCAGCTTGATAGCGCGAGCATACACGCGCAGCGCCTCCCTGGCCCGCCCCACCGCCACCAGTATCCGGCCCTGGCGAACATGCGCAAACGGGTTCAGCGGGTCCAGCCGCACCGCCTGCTCATAGACCGCCAGCGCCTGCTCCAGCAAATCGAGCCGGACCAGTTCATCTCCCCACCCAACATACGCCGGGGCACAATCCGGTTCTTGCTGGGCCACCCACCGATACAGCGCCAGCGCCTCGGCATGATAGTCCAGCCGCGACAGCAGCGCCGCCCGCTTCACCTGTGCCAGCCAGTTAGCCGGATTCCACTCGGTTGCCTGCTCCAGCGCCGCCAGCGCCTCCTCAGCGCGCCCCAGCGCCACCAGCGCGTCCGCCTTGCGCATCGGGGCCAGGCTATCAATCGGATTCAGCGCCATCGCGCGCTCAAACGCCGCCAGCGCCTCCTCTGGACAATTCAGCTTCAGCAGCGCGCAGCCCTTGTTCTGCCAGGCAATTGGATGGCACGCCTCAAGCGCCAGCGCCTGCTCGTAGGCTGCCAGCGCCTCCTCATAGCGCCTGAGTTCATACAGCGCCGTCCCTTTGCCCAGCCAGTAAAGCGCCTCCTCCGGCTCCAGACGCAGCGCCCGCTCATACGCCGCCAGCGCCTTCTTGTACTGCCCCAGCGCCCGCAAGATAGCCGCCCACTGCGCGCAGACACGCGCATCCCTGGGGATCACGCGCAGCGCACGCTCGCATACCACCAGGGATGACTCATACTCTCCTCGCCAGAAAAGCGCCAGGCTCGCCTGCAAGAGACGCTGCCCAACCATACGCTTCATCCCAGCCTTATCAGACACCTCGGCTGAAGGCCGCGACTTGATGATAACCAGGCGAGAACTGCCCCACATATCGCTAGACATACTGCGTGACCGCTTACTGGTAAAGTAAGCCTTCTTTCAGGGTATCTAGAGTATCTTCAGATTGTCCAGGGTATCTCCAGATTGTCTCCCAGTATAGCAGAGCAGCCGCCCGCGCGGGCCTATCAGCCCAAAGACTAGCCCAAATGGGGTATTACTCACCGCCCAGTTCTCTTGCCCGCTCATACGCCGCCTCCGCCTCCTCCACCCTGCCCAGCGCCGCCAGCGTCTCGCCCATACTCACCAGAGTGGCCGCGTCATCCGGGTTCTGGCGCCGCGCGTATTCCAGCGCCGCCAGCGCCTCCTCATAGCGTCCTAGCTCCTTGAGCAGATGGCCCTGCCGCTGATACAGCGCCGCCGTATACGGGTCCACCTCAATCAGCGGGGCCAGCGTCGCCAGCCCTTCCTCGTAGCGCCCGAGTTCAGAGAGCATATCCGCCTTGCCATAGCGGTACGCTTCCTGGGACGGCTCCAGCTCCATAGCCCGGTTATAGGCCGCCAGCGCCTCCTCGTAGCGCCTGAGTTTGCCCAACACCTGCCCCTCGCCATAATAAGCATCTGCGCTCTCAGGATTCCGCTGGACAGCGCACGCATACGCCGCCAGCGCCTCCCCATAGCGCCCCAGCGCCCGGAGCGCATGGCCCTGCCCCACATAGCCGGACGAATCTTCAGGATTCAGTTCGACGGCGCGCGTGTAGGCTGCCAGCGCCTCCTCGTAGCATTCGAGTGTATAGAACGTTTGCCCCTTGCTCCGAAAGGGCAGCGCCTTATCGGGATTCAAGCTGGTCGAGCGCCCGTAGGCATAAAGCGCCTCCTTGTAACGTCGCTCCTCGTAGGCTTTATCCCCTACCAGCGCCCAGAGGGCGGCATGCCGCTCGCTCACCATAGACGCCTCCCCGCAAATACTCAAGTTATGCCAGATGGTCACTCGTAGTATAGCAGAGTTAACGACAAACTCCACAGGCAAGAAAGACCCCATGCACAGCATATCCGAGTTCCACCACCTATCGGGGTTGCCACTTGTAGCGCCGCCATCTTGGCGGCCACCGCTGCGCCAGCGCGAACGCTCGCCCTCCAGGCCACCGTACCAGTGGACCAACGTCCAGCCGCCTGGAAGGGACGCGCGAGCGACCAACGGGAGCGAGAGTGCTGAGGCCCAGCCGAGGCAAGCGGCCCTTCCCGAAGGGGGCGGCGCTACAAGTAACACGCCTCGCCTGCCAACACCTCATGTGTGATGGAACTCATATCTGCCGCCGCTGGTCATTTTGCCGCCAAAATCGTACAATAGCATCAACTGAGACGAAGACCATCGCTTTTTCCCAGCTCTCCCTTCTATAAGGAACAGCAGGTATACAGCAGATATATTAAGGAACAGCTATGCGCTTCATGCGGCTCCCCTTCTTAATGATCATCATCGCCCTGGCCGCCTCCGTCTCGACACAGTTCGAGTACCTGCTGCGCTTTTTCGCTATGGCGCTGGCGGCGCTCACCCTGCTGGGCGCGCTCAGCGACATGCAGCGCGCCGCCCGCAACGTCAGCGGCATGCTGCAAGAAGACCTGCTCAAGCTCTGGTTTGGCAGCAAGCTCCGCGAGCAGCACACCTGGGACGCCCTCAAAACGCAGGTGAACCAGACCGCCAGCGCCCTCCGGCTGCCACCGCCCCTATCGCCTCCCCCCGACCCCAGCGCCAATGGCGCCCGAACCTCCGGCTCCATACGCCTCCCTGGTCCGGCCAGAAAGAAAGCATCCGCCGCCGCTGCCAGGGTCGTCGAAGCGCCCGACGAATCAGCCCCCCCTGGGCAGGCGCGCCCGCCGCTGGGGCCATTCTTGCGCCTGCTCGCCATCGAAGCCCTGAGCGAAGCCATCGTCGTTGCCGCCATCGCCCTCAACTGGTTCCTGCCCGCGCCCGGCGCCAGCCAGGGCGAACAGACCGCCCTGCTCATCCTGGGCCTGCTGACACTGGGCCTGCTCTGGTTCGATTGGCGGCTCACCCGTCGCTTTGTCGCCGCCATCCAGACGGAACTCGCGCGGCTCGCGCCTCAGACCTCCACCAGCGCCACCTCCAGTTCATAGCTCACGCCAACCTGCTGGCTGCGCAGGTCAGCGACCCGCTCCACCAGATCATCGAAATACGCCTGGACCGTCTGGCCCTCCGGGTCAGTGAAACTGAGCGCCGTCGCCACCTTGACATAGGATGCCCACAGCGCGTCGCGGTACTGCTGGCCCGTCAGGCCGGTGGGCGTGCCGTCATACTGCGCCAGATCATTCAGCGCCAGCGCCGTAAAGCGCCAGACGCGCCTGCCCGGCCCCAGGTCCACATAGCTCTGAGCGCCATCGGCTCGCACCGTCGCCCGGCGCACGCGGGGCCGCTCCAGCCGATACGTCCCCGGCTTCACCAGATAGCCGGTCCCATCCAGCACAACCTCACAATCCACCTTAATCGTCGGCATACCGCGCCCCCCTCAATAACTCCCTGCTTTCCGGCACAGTTGTTGCGAGCCAGGACGGTGCTGATACTCGCGCCGTTCGATAGGGGAAAGCGACCATGCTCGTCACACCATCTCAAATCGCCCTGTACTCGCTCGCGGCCCTCTTCGCCCTCTATCTTTGGGTGCGAGCCTTCACCTTCCCGCGTGGAGAGCGACGCCAGGCGATTATCATAGCCGCCATCTTCATGGCCTTGATGATCGCCATCGTCGTCGTCTTCTCGCTGCTCGTCCCCTGGCTCGTCTCGCTCATCACCACGCAGCCAATCACCGGCCTTGCCTGAGCAGCCCGGCCCCATCACGCCTGATGATCGCCCTGGCCTGGGGCGCGCCTCTCCACCAGACCCTCCTCATTCACCCGCAGCCCACGCCGCGCCAGCGAACGCTTGATCGTCTCCAGCAGGCGGCGCAGCCCCGCATTCTCCTGCTCCAGCAGGCGCATACGCTCCTGCAACGCCTCCACCTCAGCCTTATACGCCTGGGCCACGCGCTGATAAATCTCCTGCGACGTGCTGGCAACCGTCTTTTTCCACGCCGCCCAGCCCGCCACAAACACCAGCAGCACCGTCACCACATCCACCCAGCCCAGCACATCCAGACCATGCTCCAGGAATATGTCCATCTTCATTCGGCCAGCGCCCGGCGGGCAGCCGACCCTCACCTCCCATTTCAGCAAAGAGTACCTTTCAGACGCCCGCGCCAACCAACCCGATTGTGAACTCGGCCACAGCGCGCAGCCGAGGCTATGCTATACTGGCGCCAGAGCGGCGAAACCCATCCCGAAAACCAGATAGATGAAACCAACCATGTTCCTATTGATTCGCTTGTTTGCGCGCGCCCCGTCGCGCCTCTATGGCTATCTCCTGCTGCTGCCCCTGGTAACAGTCCCCTTCACTATGGGCCTTGCCCTCTTGATCGGGACCGGGCCGCCATCCCTGCACATAGACCCCGCCAATGGCCGCTACCTCAGCGATCCCCTCTGGCCGCTCATCCTCGCGCCTGGGCTGCTCAATCTGCTGCCCTGGCTGATCTTGCCCTCGGCCAGAGAGCCGCGCCTGCGCCTGCGCCTGCGCTTCCATGCCCGGCTGGCCGGAACGCTGGGCGCGCTACGGCTCATCGCCCCCATCGTCGTCTGGACGCTGACCGCGCCGCCTGCCTCCATGACCTTCTGCCCCAACCTCGAACCATGCGGCATGGACGCCCTGCTCTGGGCTATCGGCGTCAGCGTCGCCCTTTGGGTCGTCACCCTCTTCTGCTGGATCGCCACCCTCGCCCGCGACTAACTTACCACTCCAGCCAATCCAGATTTACCGCCACATTGCCCGCGCCCGCCAGCGGCAGCCAGAAGACCAACCCCGTCCCCGGCGGCAGCAGCGCCCCCGCAAGCTCTGGCGTCCATTGCAGCACCGCGCCCGCCGCCAGCGAGAACAGATCGGTCACATTCGCCGCAGCCGGAGCCGCGCCCGCGTTCGTCGTCGCCTCCAGCAGAGCGCCCGCACTCGTCACGCTGGTCCGATGCTTGTTATGGACAACCGCCGCCGTCCAGCCAGGGTCAGCCGCCAGCGTAGCAACCACCCCAAAAGCCACCGCGCTGTCTGCCACCAACTGCGCGCCATACACAAACACCTGGCGGCCACTGGCGGCGGGATTCCACAGCGCCACGCCCGCATTGCCCGCCGCCGCCAGCGCCAGCTTCCCGCTCGTCCCGCCAAACGCCTGCCCCTGGCGCACCAGCCGCTCAACGCTGGGCGCAACGCCCACATTCCCCAGACTATCAATAAATCCCGTCATCATTTCTCTCCTTCGCTAATCTGGCGGCTCCCACCCCCACCTGTAGCGCCGCCTTCCAGGCGGCCAACGCTGCGCCAGAGCGAACGCTCGCCCTCCAGGCCAGCCGAGGCAAGCGGCAGAGACGCGCGAGCGAGGCACAGCCGAGCGAGAATGGCCGCGCCCAGCGCGGTCAAGCGGCTCTGGCGAAGCCCTCTCCGAAGGGAGGCGGCGCTCCCAATAACACGCCTCGCTTGCCAACACCTTAGATTTGGTAGAACCATGCTTCACACCGCAGCCTTCAGGGGGTAGCATAAACGCGGTTGGCGCGTTAGAATGAGCGTGGCGGCCAGACACCGCGTGTACCGCCGCCTTCCAGGCGGCAGGCGGGGCCGAGGGGCGCGTGTACCGCCGCCGTCCCTGGCGGCGCCACGGAACGCCAAAGCGAACGTAGCACGCAGCGGGATATGCCCTGAGTCCATTCAGTTCACATTACGGAGGTCACAGATGCGTCGAAGCGTTCTGATCATCGGCGTGGTTCTGGCGTTCGCGCTCCTGCTTTTCGGCAGCGTCCTCGTCTTCCAGGCGTTTGACCGAACCTCGCATTCCGTCAGCGACACCCTGCGGCCATTCATCATCACCATGTTCCCCGTCTGGCTCGTCGCCATCGCCGGAGCCTGGGCGCTCCTGCGGAAATCTTCCCCATCCTCAGACGCCTGAAGAGGCATCCGCCAGCTTCAGCTTCTCATCAAACGTGCGCGGCAGCAAACCTGTCCGCGCCACAATCAGATCGAGCAGCGCCTGGTGGCGTTGCTCAAACTCCTCTCTGGTCAGGCCCAATGAAATCGTTTTTGAGGGCGGCTGATTGCGCCACCAGACGATAGCATCGCGCCCATAGAGCCGAAATGCAACCGCATCCTCCTTAGGCTCCACCTCGAACAGGCAAACCTCTTCCCAGCGCAGGAGCCGTCTTCGTCCGATATGCTCAGGGCGATACAAAATACCCGCTGCATCTGCTATTACTCCATACGGTTTACCAAGTATCCGAGGCAGAAAGAAGACGAACATACCAGTGAACAGCAGCGGCGCGCCAATCAGCAAGCTCACCACAAGCGCCAGCAAGCCACCGCGCACAAGCAGAGAAAGCTGCGCCGGATTGCTGGTAATGAGGGCATAGGCTGTATATATCCCAAGCCCTGCCCAGGCCGCAAAAATCGGCACAAAGACAAGATAGATAATTATCCAGATGAGACGCGAACTACCAGTGCCACGCCACAATAGTTCGAGCGAACCACCCGAAAGCCGGGGCGCGTTGCCAGGGTCAACCTTGATCGTCGCGCGTGGCATCGCCTCCTGGTTTCCCTGAATGGCGAGCAGCCGACGGTGAAAACGGTCCCTGCCCAGAGACGAACCCCACAGATAACCAATGCCCTGTGCAAACATGCCCAAAAGAGGCAAAACGCCCACAACCAAAGCGACTACAAAGAGAACAGCTATCACCAACAAGGGGATAGAAATCTGCCAGCCTGTTCCAAAGCCAGCAAAGTTAAACAGGCCAAGAACCTTTATCACCAGCCACACCAGGCTACCGAGCGCACCAAGAACCACCAGCACCCCCCAGACCCGTTGCGCCCACCAGAAGCGATCAGGAAATGCCCACATAGATGCCCTCCTGGCAAAGAAGCAGATAAGACAACAATGCCCCTTGCATGCCTTCATCTTATCGCATCTCAGCCAGGCAGACAAGAAAAGCCACTTGTAGCGCCGCCATCCCGGCGGCCAACGTCCAGCCGCCTGGAAGGCCGCGCTACAAGTGACAGCAGCTTAAATCCCCCGATACAGCCCGCGCCAATCCATCACCGCGCCACCGTATTCATGGCGCACTTTATAGCTGATCATATCTTGCGTAAAGTTCAGCCCATACAGCGGATTATCCTGAATGAACAGCGCCGGGTTCACCTGCCCGCCGACAAACCCGATCTCAATCGTATCCACCTCTGCCGGGTCTGCCGCCAGATACCAAGAGCTATTGGCTGGCGTGCCTGCTGCCGGAAGCTGCGTACTCACGATCAGTTGGGTATAGCCCATCATCGGATTGATGTCATTGTTATTGCTCCCTGGCATACCCGCCGACTTCACAATCACCATCCCCGTGAACTCCAGTTCCGGTGGCACAATCAGATACTTCGGGCGCAGACCAATGCGCTTGCCCGCAAAGTTCGTCTGCTCGCGCATCGCCGTCACCCCCGCCTGCATCGCGCTGCTCGAAAGCGCCACCGCGCCCAGATTGGTATGATTCGCCGCGTCAAAGAGCGGATTGCTATCGTAGATCGCCCCGTTGCCGCTCAGAAAGCCATACACAAACTCCGCCAGCGTATACGCCGCCGCAACCGCCAGCTTGCTCGGAATCTGCTTGATCGCGTGCAGATCATCGTTCAGAATCGCCTCGCGCGAAATCGTCACCAGATTGCCGCGCTTCGTCGCGCTGTACGTCGCCGAGCCATCCGCCAGCGTCAGCGTCGTATACGCCGCGTCCTCGGCCACTGTCGAAAGCGACCCAAACGCCCCCAGGCGCACGCGGTTCTGCTGCTTGAAATCTTTGATCGGCACCTCCGTACAGAAGCGCCGCCATTCCGCCGGAAACACCCGATAATCATGCAGCAGGCGCTTATTCATGCTCGTCCCCAGCAGATAGCCGAAGCTCGCCGTCGTCAGATCAGCTTCCGTAATCCGCGTCAGCGGCGCGCTCCCATCAACCTGAATCATCCCAACCGTCGAAAGATTGCTGATGCCGCGCACCGCCGGATCGCCCGAAACCCGCGCATACGCCTCGCGGATGCCGCTGAACGCACGCACGCCCGCAAACCGCGACTCCACCTCCAGATCGAACATCCGATCAAACGCCGCCTGAACCTTCTCGGCCTCCGTCACCATTGACGACACCTGCGCCTTTTCATAGCCCATCTCGCGGATCAGCCCCAGGCTTGCCAGCGCCGCCAGCGTCTCGCGCTCCTCGCTAATCGCCCGCTCCAGTTCATTCGCCTCGAAGACGCGCCCCCCGAAGCGCCGCCGCAGCTTACCAGCCACCGGACCCGGCAGATGGCTCTCACCCAGCCGACGCCCCAGCGCCAGCTCGCACTCCGCCAGCCGCTGCGCCTGCTGCGCCGCCTCCAGCGCCCGCTGGGCATCCGCCCGCAGCCCCGCAAGCTCCCCTGTCTCCGTCTGCTGCGCGCTCGCATCCCAGCCGTCCGTCTCACAGATGCGCTGGCTGGCCCGCGCCTCCTCCGCCTTATAGTAATAGCCGTCCTTCAGATCATCGCTCTCGCTCATCGCCCGCGTCCCCCCATCTTGATTCACCGCCCGCGCGCCCTCGCGGTGGATGCCCAGCAGCCTGCCGCCCGCGCCTGGCCGCGTCACCACATCACAACTATTCAGCGCCACAAAGCGCGTCACCGCCCGGACCATCTGCCCGCTGGCCTCGTCGCGCCGCGCCTCAACCTGCCCCTGCACATCAATAGAAACCCCGACCAGCCCCGGCATTCCCTGCTCCAACGCCTCGCGCAGCAGCGACCACAGCCAGTCTGCCGACTCCATCAAATGCAGCGTCGCCACCACCACCCGCTTGCGTGGCTGGCTTCCGCTGACCCGGCTTTCCTCCACCCGCGCGTGCCGATAAAAGCCCACCAGATCGCGCACGCTGCGCTCCGGGCGGTCCTGCGGGCCGGGATGATCGGCAAACGCCTGCGCTCCCTCCAGCAGCGGAACCAGCGAAGCCACGATCTCCGGCGCGTAGAAATAGCCATTCTTCGACAGACCGCCCCGCAGCGCGATCACATCAACCTCGCGCGCCTGCTCGCCAGGGAGCGCCCTGCCTCGCCTGCCTGGCGCAGCCGCCTCGCGCAGCACCCCCTCCAGAACAATGCGCTCGCCTGTTGTACCCATATGCCACTCCCTCCACCTGGAAATAAAGCAACTGAGAATAAAAGCTCCGCCCGTACTGCCGCCACTCCACGCGCACGCCGCCTGTACCGCCGCCGTCCCTGGCGGCGCACCGCTGCACCTTCATAGAGGCTGCTCTTCCAGGCAAACGCCACTTGTACCGCCGCCTTCCAGGCGAACGTCACGCCACTGCGGGCGGGGAACCCGTACCGCCGCCGTCTCGGCGGCTCAACGCTGGCCTACGCAAACGTGGCACTGGAGCGCGAACGTTCACCTGGCCGTTCGGTTGGCCTCCGAGACGGCGGTACATGCGCCCGCCTTGCGCTGCGCCCGCAGCATCAGCTATACTGAGAGAAGACAGGAAGGGTTCCTGGGCCTATCGCAGCAGCATCACCGCGCGCATCCCAAACCAGGAAAGCGAGGATGACACCATGCCAAACGGATTTAAGACGCATCCCCAGAAAACAGACCGCATGACATATCGCTGCTCGTTCTGCGGCAAGTCCCAGGATCAGGTCAGGCGGCTCATCGCCGGGCCTGGCGGCGTCTACATTTGCGATGAATGCGTCGCTCTCTGCCAGGAAATCATCGAAGAGGAACACACCTCGGACCCCATGCAAGCGGACAGCGGCGGCTGGATAGCCACCACCACCAGCCACGCAGGCAAACTCCACAAACAAGCGCCAACCACTCACCCGGCCCCCACCCCCTGCCCCGAATGCCAATCCGAGCGGATGCTGGCCGAAGCGGGCAACATCATCGGCTTATCAACGTCAGAGGAAGAGGCGTCCGACCTGGCTGGCAGATTCACCGAAACGTGGGCCATCGTCTGCCCCAAATGTGGCTATACAACCTTCTACGCCAAACAGCCTGAAAAGCTGAAGAAACAAGCGGGCCAGAGCAGAGAATAACCATGCTGTTCATCATCTTTCTCATCCTCGACCTCGCCTGCATCCTGCTCTCACTGGCGCTGCTCCTCACCAGCCGCGCTCGCTGGGCGCGCCTGGCCGCGCTCCTGCCGCTCTGCCTGGGCATCCTCTCCGGCGTCATCGGCCTCATCGGCCATGCCTCCCAGTTTCCCGCCTGGCGGCTCATCGTCGTCCTCATCTTCGCCGCCGCCATCACCGCCCTCATCTGCCTGCTCACAGCCCGCCTGTTGCTGGGCGTTGGCCCCAAACAGCCCTCGCAGCCACAGTAGTGCTTTCCACCAGCGGAGGATACCGATTGAGAAGAAATCAGCAAAGGAACATAGAGGCTCTCCTCGCCACATTGGCAAGCGTGCAAAGCAGCGATAAATCTCGGCGCGCGCTGCGCAAAGGGCGCATCGCCATACGCCTCGGCTTCCTGTTTTACGGCCTGCTTGTGGCCTGGAACACCTTCCTCAATGCCCCTGACTACTTCCAGCGCAGAGATTGGTGGGGCTTCTTCTGGCTCGTCTCACCCTTCATCGCTATGTTGCTGAGTTGGTCTGCCACTCAAAGAGAGGCAGAGCGGCGATGGCTGGGCGTACCTGGCAAAGCCCTGACCTTGCGAACGAAGCTGGCTGATGAAGAGCTTGTTCCGCCCGCTGCTGACCAGCCAGCCCCGCTGGGAGGAGATGAGCTTCCCCTCACCCCCACACGGATCGGCCCGCTCAAACGCTGGAAAGCCTCGATGATCGTCTCCGCTATCTTTAGCGTCTTCTTCCTGCTCCTGGGGCTGGGCAGTGGATGGGGCTTCCTGTTCCTGCTGGCGCTTCCTGAATCTGGATTTCAGGCAGGTCCAGACTTCCCTCTCATCGAGTTTATCTCCGTTGTCATCACCTTTAGCCTCATCGTCCTGTTCCTGTGCGGCCTGGGCATTGCCTTTCTGATCGCTGCCTGGCGAGCGCCGCGCGGCTCGACAGTCATAGCCGACGACTGGGGGCTGCGCTGGCGGAAGGGCGGCTGGGGCCACAAGAGCCACGCCGCTCTTGCCTGGCACGATGTACAGGGCTTCTATTTTGCCGCCTACCAGAGCAAAAAAGCTGGCGCCTACAAAGCCTACCTGCTGGATAGCTGCGACACAGCCTTCCTCTGGAGGCTCATCCCTCGCGCCGCCCCTGCTGAACTGGCGGCAAGCGAATACCTCTCCCGCCTCATCGTAACCCGCGCTCGCTTGCCGCTGCGCGACCTATCTAGCCTGCTTACCTCAGTCGTCAGTCAGGAACCGACAGAGGCTACCGCTGGCGCTCCAGCAAATACCCAACAACTATAACCCATTGCAAACAATCGCCCCCTTTTTGCAGCAATTCCTACCTGAGAAGCCGCAATCCGGCACGCTTTTTGCTACCTTGCGGGTGCGACCCTGCGCCTGTGGGAACCAGAGATGGATTCTGCTCGATGTAGTGGCGCTTCTGTGATTGCTCGTCCTGCGCGTCAACCGACGTGTGGGCATCGCTATAAACAACGTAGACACGGTGTTACCCCGGCTCAGGCCGCTAGCTCTGACTCGCTGGCTAGTTGGCTGAAAGCTAGCTCGTTCCCAGCGCGCCCTCCGCGCCGCGGACCGACAACCGGAATCATTACCTATGGCTCGTTATCCCACGCACCGTGGCGCGCGTTGCCTGTGTGGTTGTGTAACGGAGAGCCTGGCAGCCTGGTGATCGCTCAACAGGTTGCCCTCTCAGTCTACTTACCGCACCCTGCATGGCAAGAACAGGCGCGCCCTCCCTCATCGTTCCCCATCTCCCACCTTCCCGCCTCGTCGTGTCGCTCAATCGCTGTACCCGTGTAATCAAACCCTGGCGCGGCAAACGCTGCCCATCCTGGGGAGCGGCGTAGTTTTAACCGCCAGCACGCTCGCGCACATTCACCTGGTCGTCTGCCTGCTATTTGCCATCCACGCCACAAGGAGGAACGCCATGTTCAATCTCAACGCCCTGGTGATCTTAACCATCTTCAACCTGATCGCCCTCGTACAAATCGCCGCCAATATCCTCGCGCCTGCCAGGCTCCAGCGTGGCCCCATCCTGGGGGCCGCCGCGATCTGCCTGGCAACCTCCTTAACCGGCCTGGCAATGGCAATGCTCGTCCCCTCGCCCGTCGTCGGCGTCGCCAGCGTCACCATCGCCGCCCTTGTCAACCTCTTCGCCGTCCTGGGTACCGGCCTTGATCGGCTCAGTGACCCCGGCTCGACGGAAGCCATACGCCATCTGCGTGGACTCGCCCGCATCGCCATCATCGGCTCGCCCCACGAGCCTGCCTTCGCAGGCGCAGCCCCACTCGCGCTCAGCGCCCCCACACGCAGCAAGCCCGTGCTCATTCGCGCCCCCGCTCAGCCTCCCGCCCTCCCTGGCCCCGACCCGCTGCCTAAATTGCTGGAGGCTGCCAATCGGCTCGCCCTTCCCGCGCTCAGGCCCACCCGGCCACAGCGCAGCGCGACACACATCCCCACCAGCGCCAAACCCCTGGCCCCCCGCCAGAACTATACCGTCCCACGCCGACCCAACCGACTGCCAACCTCTTCGCTCGCCTTCCTGCTGAGCGTTGACCCAAAGGACGCGCCAGACATCTTTGCTGACGCCCGCGCCAGCATGAGCGAGCTTTCCGCGCTTGCCCATCGGGTGCGCCTGGTCTCTGACCCGCGCCGCCCAGTCTCAACCCCACAGAGTACCAACGTCTGGCCGACAACCTTCTCTGAGCCAGACCCGGCCTGGCGTACCTCCTATGGCCGGCTTCCAGCCCTCGCCGCTGGCGTCTAAGCAGGATGTACTCTGTGGACCCTCGTCCAGCTTGAGGCTGGCTGTCGATAGTGCGCTGCAACCATATGGTCGCAGCGCACACTGCATCTCGGCCCACTGAGAGGCCAGGCGAAGCCGGATACCTCAACCCAACCCCACACCACATCAACCGGCCCCCGCCTCTCCCGTTCGATCCCTCGAACAATCTAAATATAGAAGAAATGTTCTACCTTGACAAGCCCGTAAAGTCCCGCCACTTCCCGCCATCCCCCGTCAAAGCCGGCGCCAATTTCCCCAAAAGCGCCTGCCCCTCAGACCATTCCCGTAAAACGATCATTCACATACGCCAGCTTCGCCGCCTCATCCCGCCGCGACGACAGGAAGCGCACCCACGCCTGCCGCTCGTGCCAGACCGCCCCCAACTCCCATACACAGAACGCCCCTCGATGGCTGCTCTCGAACTCCGTCGGCTCATAGCCCCCGGCCCGCATCAAATCCTTCACATACGTTGATTCCCAGACCTCGTTCGTATTCCGCCAGGTCTGGATCATCAGCAGCAGCACCGACCCGCAGTGATGCAGCAGCACAAAACCCAGTTCATCCGCAAACTTCAGCCGCTCCACCTCCCTCGCCACAAAAGCGCGGCTCTCCGCAGCCTGCTCCTCAGCAATCTCCACATCAGGGCGGCGAATATCGTACCACTTCAGATACGCCCCCGGCAGGCTCAAATCCTCCCCCGGCGTCACCAGCTTCTCATAATACACATACCCATCAGGGACCACATTTCCCAAACGCCCCAGATGCGGAATCTGCTCGACAACCGGCATACCAACCCTCTTTCTTTGGAATCTTTACATGCCCTGTAGCCCCCCATTTTGCTGAGGGGCTACCTTTAGTATACAGGCATATCCGGTCAGCATCGGTCCTCATTGCCACGCGCCTTGCCATCTCAGAGTTCCACCACACAGGAGACACCGGCAAGCGAGCGCCACTCGTACCGCCGCCGTCCCGGCGGCCCACCGCCGCGTCCACGCGCACGCCCCCCTCCAGACAACCGCCACTCGTACCGCCGCCGTCCCGGCGGCCCACCGCTCGCCTGCCGGTCCGTTGGCTCGGAGGGCGGACGCTCGCCAGGGCGAATCGTTGGCCGCCTGGAAGGCGGCGCTACAGGTAGCCCCTGCTTTTTAGTAGACCCCTATCCAATCGCATCCAGCGCCCGCTGGAACTCCGTCAGCGCCAGCCCCACATCGCCCAACTGCTCCACCAGCGCCAGATAGAGCCGCCGCAGATACGCCCCCTGCGACACCAGCAGCGTATTGCGCGTCATCCGGCTGATGCTGCCCAGCGGCGCTTCCAGCACCCGCCACGTCACCTCCAACTCCGTCAGCACCAGCGTGCATTTCGTCTGGAGCGTAGCCTTCGCCAGTTGCCCCTCATCCGGGCGCAGCCGCCGCCCGCTCTGCACCGCCAGCGGCGTCTTCTCACCCTGAAAGCGCGGCGGACGGCGCAGCGCCCGCACCAGCGCCGCGCGCAGCGGCTCAGGCAGATTGCACGTCAGCAAGCGCAGGCCGTATTCCCGCCGCAGCGGATTCGACCCGACATAACGACCAGAGGGCGGGGGAGGCGGAGGGGACGGGGGCAAACCAGAGAATATCGCCATAGATGGCGCTCCTTTCGACATATCCGGCCAACAATCCGTCACATGCCGAAACGGCCCCCTCCTGGCGCGGCGACTGGCATAACCTTGCCGGAGAAAGCGCGGATGACGCGCGCTTCCCTATCCAACAAGGGGCAGCCCAGCCTTGCTTCAGGAAGGGGCCGTCGAGCGAACTACCAACTAGGCACAATATCCAGTGATAGAATACCCTCAGCCCCATTCCTGGCGCGTCCAGGTCTGGGGGGAATGACGCGGTGGTGATTGCTTCGCCACCGCGCCATGCCGTCCAGCACAACTCATCACAAGACCCGCTTGTTCCGAGCAACCATAGTATACCTGCCTGCCCCCATCCTGTCAAGCGGCATAGGACCAGAGGAATAATACCACCACTCGTACCGCCGCCGTCCCGGCGGCTCACCGCCGCGCCCGCGCGCACGCCCCCCGAGCAACCGCCACTCGTACCGCCGCCTTCCCGGCGGCTCACCGCCGCGCCCACGCGCACGCCTGCCCCTTGTTTTACACGCGCAGGCGTGTTCGACGCCTCTTCTGCAACCTGCCCTGCTGCTGCACAAGCCGCTGCTCGCTCCCCGCTATCAGACGCCTCGCCTGCGCATTCGCCTCTTCCTGGAAACACGCGAACAACCCCAACCACTGCTCCACCGTCAGCATCGTTGGCGTCGCCGCATCATCAAAGCCCACCGCCCTCTTGATATGTCTCAATTGCAGCCCGCTAAAAACCCCCTTCAAGCTATCGGCCAGCGTCGGCTGCCGTCTCGTAAAACCATACACCACAAAATCGCGGAAGCCCTGCCGCTCCTTCTGGCAGACCAGCGGCGGCCCCCGCTTGCGCAGCCGCAGCATCACCACATCCACCTGCGGCTCCGGCACAAAATCCTGCCGCCGGAACCGATGCACCAGTTCCACCTCAAACCAGGGCTTCAGCAGCAGCGTTCGCAGCGACTCGCGCGGCTCCCCCAGGAACATCGCCGCCGCCTCCTGCTGCATCGCCAGGTACGCATCCTCCGGTGCGTGATCCCCCGTCAGCCTCGCCACAATCGCCGCCGTAATATTGAACGGAATATTCGCCACCACCTTATACGGCTGGCGCGGCAAACGATACTCCAGAAAATCACCCGCGTGGATCGTCACCTGCGGCCTATCCGCGAACCGCTCAAGCAGCAGCGCCGCCAGGCGCGAATCTTTCTCAATCGCCACCACCCGCTTGCAGCGCAAAGCAAGCTGCTCGGTAATAATCCCCTTGCCTGGCCCAATCTCATACACCACATCGTCACGCCCCACCGCGCAGCGATTCAGCAGCGCCGCAACCAGGCGCGCATCCTTCAGAAAATGCTGCGCGTAAAAGACACCTTCTCGGCACGTTGATGACATCAGCACACCATCCTTTCAAGATACAGGCAGCCAGCAGACACAAAAAAGCCGCAGAGCCAACCAGCTCATGCGACTTGGTGCGAAGCCCGATCTTAAAAAGACGGCGCGGCAGGCAGCGCGCCGCATCCACGTTCACTCAAGAAACGCAGACCACGCGCGCTCAAGCAATAGCCCCAGGATGGGCTTCGCTCAGACCTGCCGAATGCGTGTCATCACGCAGAAACCTTTCATCACCTGACTGTTCATAACGCCCTCACTATAACACACCGCGTGGCCCATGTCCAGCGGTTTTCCCTCAACGGTTATCGGCAGGCCACTTCTAGCGCCGCCTTCCAGGCGGCCAACGCACTTGTAGCGCCGCCATCTTGGCGGCCAACCGCCTGTACCGCCGCCGTCCCTGGCGGCCAACGCACTTGTAGCGCCGCCATCTTGGCGGCCAACGCTTCGCCAGTGCGCGCGCTGCTCTTAGGTGCAGCCGCCGCGCCGATGCAGGCGGGGGGAGTCCCTGTAGGCGGACTTGGCGGCGGAGCCTCTAGCCGCGATTTTAATCGCCCGCCTGTGACGGAGAAAGCTGGTTGATGCCTTCCTCATGCCAGAGTTCCGCTCCCGTACTGGCGTCCAGTGCGTACAGCGTGCTGTACCCTGACCCATCAATTTTTCCCAGGTACAGCGCCCCGTTCATCACCGTCGGTGAGGTAAACCTGTTCCCCTGATTCGCCCCCAGCCCCGTATGCCAGCGCACCGTCCCATCGCTCGCGTCAAACGCATACGCGCCATCTGCTGTAAAGTAGACGACGCCATTGATGACTATCGGGGTCGAACTACTGCACGTATCCGCCTGGTAACGCCAGCGCAGCTTCCCTCGCGCCGCGTCAAGCGCGTAGAGGGCGCAAGGGAAGCCGCTGATATAGACCACCCCATTAGCAACCACCGCAGAGCCTCCCACCATCCCGCTCTCGTAGCGCCAGCGCAGTGCTCCCGTTGCCGCATCGAGCGCGTAAGTATCCGGCAATCCTGGTGTCATCCCAGAGGGGCCGTTACCGTTGATGTCGCCAACATACACGCTGCCATCCGCCACCGTTGGCACGTTCCCAATCGTATCATCCAGCGTATAACTCCAGCGCAGTGACCTATCCTTCGCGTCGAACGCATACACAGCCCCCTGCGAGTAAGCATAGATCACCCCATTGACGACGGCTCCGAAGGACTCCTCCATCGGAAGACGCCAGAGCATCTTGCCGTCTTGCGCGTCGAGCGCATACGCCCCAGTGTACAGCACGCCATCAGCTTCTATCGGCAGCGCGTAATCAACAAATGGAATCGAAACAACCTCGCAATCAGTCTTGCGCAGCCAGCGCAGCGACCCATCCCTCGCATTGAACGCATACGTATATCCTCCATAGCCGGAGACGCACACAAAGACGACGCCCTGCGCACCTAATGGTGTACCAATCACCGCAACGGGCGGGGGAGGACAACTTCGCGGACACGGAAACGTCCCCGTGACCATAATACGATTACACCAGCGCACAGCCCCCGTATCCGGGGAGAACGCATACAGCTTGCCCCCAACCGAACCAGCATACACAGCCGGTTGAGAGGCTGGTGGCGTTCCTGTCCTGGTCGGGACGGCTTGCTGCCCTGTGCAGCGTGTCAGCGCATAGCCCCTGTCAGAAGCCTGCCCCGCGTCCCCAACGCCTGCCGCCTGCGGGGAACATCCGGCCAGAGCCGAAACGAACAGAGCAAGAGCGCAGAACGGAAGAAAAATGTGTCTTGCAGAGGAAAACATCGCGCCACTCCTTTCATCCCTAAAAGGGTCAGTTGCTTAGCATGCTAGGGCATAGCCCCCTGAAGAATCTTCACCAGCTTCGCCGTATCAATATTGCCGCCCGAAACCACGCAGACAACCTTCCCCTCGCCCGCCTTGCCCGCCAGCGCCGCCGCCACCGACACTGCCCCCGCCCCCTCGGCAATCACATGGTTGCGCTCGGCCAGCAGCTTCACCGCCCCCGCAATCTCCTCCAGCGTCGCCACCAGCGAACCATCCAGCAGCCTGCTCACCAGCGGCCACATCTCCTCCAACACAAACGGGCTGCCGATCCCATCCACAAAGCTGGCCTGATACTCAATCTTCTTCGGCCCGCCCGCCGCCAGCGCCGCCGCCAGCGCCGCCGATGGTTCCGCCTCGCAGGCATAGACGCGCGTCTGCGGCCTCAGCGCCCGCAGCGCCGAAGCAATACCGCTGCTCAGACCGCCCCCGCCGAAGGGAACAAGCACCGCATCCACATCCGGCATATCCTCCAGAATCTCCAGGCCAATCGTCCCATTGCCCGCCATCACCCCCGCATCGCTCACCGGATGCACAAACAGCCCATTCATCCCCGCGAAGCGCCGCGTCCTCAATACCTCGAACCACTCCGCAAACGGAACCTTGATAATCCTTCCCCCCAGCCGTCGAATCGCCTCCAGCTTCGCCTCTGGCGCGTGATCGGGGACCACAATCGAACACGCCAGCCCCATCCGCCGCGCCTGCCAGGCCACCCCCTGCGCCATATTCCCCGCGCTCGCCGTCCATACCCCTCCCGCCAACTCTTCCCTCGACGCCAGCAGCAGCGCGTTGCTCGCCCCGCGCAGCTTAAACGAACCAATCGGTTGCAGATTCTCCAGCTTCAGATAGATTTCAGCATCCTCCACGTTCAGGCGAACAAGCGGCGTGCGAATAACCGCGCTGGCAATGCGCCCCCGCGCGGCGCGAATCTCTTCAAGCGGGAGAGCGGTAGGTGCGTTCATAAATCAAAGCCTCTCTGTTTCGATGCGGCGCTCCTCATCTACAGAAGATTACCCATATCGTCCGACACACCTCGGCTCATGGACAACCAGGATCGCCGCCCATAATATACAGCATCCTGCGGATGAGAACGCGCCGCTTTTCAGGTATCCTCTCCCCAGAACAATCAACACAGCGGGTCGCGCGGCAAATGACGGGAAAACGCCGTTGCTACCAGCGTCACTCCACTGCCTGTTGAATGTATCCAAATAACCTCTTAACCGCACATGAAGAAGTTCTGCAAGAAAGGGAAAAACCTATGTTAAAGTTCTTCCGTACCTGGCTCAAGGGATCGCCTTTGCTGATCCTGGCCCTCGTAGCCCTGGCGGCCTGCGGCTCGAATCCAGCGCCCACCACCACCGAAGTAAACCCACAAAAAAGCGGCTTTAAGTTTTCTCTGGTACCTTCTTCTGCGGCAATCACCACCTGCCTGCCTCACGCATCAGGGTCAGCCAGAATCACCAGGGGCGAATTGAACGAGGAAATGACCATCACCGTCAACGGCCTCGCGCCCAACACCGGCTATGACCTCTTCGTCACCGAGCTTCCACACGCGCCCTTTGGTATCGCCTGGTATCAGAGCGACCTGGAAACCAACCACGAAGGCAATGGCAGCGTCAGCGTGCGCGGCATCTTCAACGAAGAGACCTTCTCCGTCTCACAGGGCGGCCCCACCACCACCTTCAAGGCCACCCATCAGTTCCACCTGGGTCTCTGGTTCAATGACCCCGCCGTCCCATTCAACCTCGGCTGCGAGCCTGGCAAGACCTCGCCCGTCGTGACACCGTTCAATGGCGAGCAGCACGCTGGCATCCAGGTACTCAACACCAGCAACTTCTCCGATGACGCTGGCCCGCTCTCCAAAGTCTCCGCATAGCACAGCTTTTCCTTCCGTCGCGGGTCGCGCGCAGAGGGCGTCTGGAATTCCAGACGCCCTCTGCGCTTATAAAGACCGTTACCCTTCTTGTTTCTCGTTGGCATCCGGGTTGCAAGATCACTTTCACAGTATCACAAAGCATAGACAGCTATGCTCTGGTTGGTAGGATTGCCGCTCTATCCAGCGCACAAGGCTGGACAACCGTAGAGATCGGTAATCCTACTGGCCGTACTGCTCTGACGGCCTCTATCCCCTGCCCGAAGGAATTGGGGAATGCTTTTCGGCCAATGTTGTAGCTGCCGTTCACATCGGCGTGAATGCGCCGCCCATTCTTGGCCCGATACAACCCGCGCTCAACCCGCTTGCCACTGAAGACATGGTTATTTTCCTGCTTCGGGTCGTAGACCGGCAGCGGGTCCAGGTCAAGGAAGGATGCTTTGGAGGTGTAGCTCTCTTCCTGCACCTTCACGGCAATGCCTACCAGTTCCGCTTTGTAGCGCAGCATCTTGATGAAGCGAGCGTGCGGTATCTGGACAAAATGCTGGTTGTTGACGCGCCCTAACTCTATCTCCTGTTTCCAGAGCAGATTTTTGCCAATGACCAGCGTGCCGATGCCCTCGCTCACCAGTAGCGAGATGATCGTCTTGCTGGCAGCGTGCAGATAGTGATTGATGCGGCGCGTCCGCTTCGTCGTCAAGCGTTCCATGCGTGCTGTCGTGCCAACGTATCCTAATGCCTCTTGCAACTCAGCCCGGCGCTTGTTGTAGAACTGGTTGTAGCTTTTCAGGACGCGCCCGTTAACAAGGTGTGGGACAAAGCCCCCTTTGTTTGAGGTTAACGCGGCCAGCGTATCTACTCCGAGGTCAACAGCAGCATACAGGGCAGGATTACCAGAGGGGGCAGCTTCCGCCTGCTCATACACGATTTCCACCACAGAGAACCCGATACGTGGCACGATGCGTGCCTGCTTAACGGCTTTGTGGGCGGTCTGCACTTCGATGGCAAGGCCAGAGGGGGCGAGTATCCCACGCGCCAACGCCCGGCGCGAAATGGCCTGCCTATCATAGATCAGCAGGAAGCGGCCCTTCGTCTTGTCCTTGTATTTGGGCAGTTTCGGGCGTCCGGTGAACGTGCCTGGGTCTTCCCGGTACGCCTCACAGGCCGCAAAGAAGGCTCGCCAATTCTTATCCAGTTGGCGCAGAATATCATTAGAGACTTTGCGCGGCAAGGCGGTATAGGCGTCGTGGTGTTTGAGCAGATGGAAGAGTTCTGCATAGCCGATGTACCGCCGCTCAAAAATAAAGGCTTGCCGCACGAGATAATTGGCGGCGTTGTAGAGATTTTTCGCCTTGAACGCCGCTGCGTCAATGGCGGCAAAGCGTGGGTCGGACTTCCCGATCACATGCTGCTCAACCAATTGCATCGGCATCCTCCCCCGCTTCCAACTGTTTGACCAGCGCTTCGGTTTTGCGTTTGGCCCGGCGTCTCCCATAGAGACGGGCGGTGAACGAATAGAGGATAGAGGTGAGATCGGCCATGAGGTCTTCGGTCTCGTTTTCTGCCTGATTGACCACTTCAATGGTGCGGCCCTGTTCCCGCAAAAGCGTCTCCAGATAGCGGAAACCAAAACGGGTGAGCCGGTCCCGATGTTCCACCACCATCAAGGTGATGGCCTGGTCCTCTAAGAGCGCCAGCAGTTTGGGGCGGCTATCATTGACGCCGGAGGCGATCTCTTTCACGACTTTGCTCACCTGATAGCCCTTCGCAGCGCAGTACGAGAGCAACCGTTCCGCTTGCCGATCTAAGTTCGCCTGATGCTCATGAGACGGGACGCGGGCATAGATGGCGACCCGCTGCGCTGGCGCGGCTGGCTCTTTCGGCTCTTGCACAATGATGGTGCCGGTCGGAGCCTGATAGCCGGGAATCTGGCCCGCTTTCCACCAGCGAAAGGCCGTCCGATAACTGATGCC